>NZ_DKLM01000053.1:0-23164 GCF_002455975.1 Clostridium sp. UBA6640 | reverse complement strand
ATAAGTTATACAAGTATACTAAATATTTTTATTAATAATCTAAATTTGATATATAGCTAAACATTACCATTAACTAAATGATTTATATCATAAGTTTTTGGTACACTAATATTATAACCAACTACTTAAAATAAAGGAGGAAAATTTTAATGAAAA
Source organism: Clostridium sp. UBA6640 (assembly GCF_002455975.1). Classification (GTDB taxonomy): domain Bacteria; phylum Bacillota; class Clostridia; order Clostridiales; family Clostridiaceae; genus Clostridium_J. The sequence goes on along the minus strand of NZ_DKLM01000053.1, from coordinate 23,008 downwards.
TATCATTTGACGAAAAAACAAAAAATGCTCTTTTAAATAAGCTTGAAAAAAGTGATAAAGGTGCTTTCAGGTTGATGATCAAAGGCTTTGGTTGAGGTGGCCCAACTTTAGGAGCTGTTCTGGATGAGCAGAAGCAAAACGATATAACAGAAACAATTGAGGGAATAAAATTTGTTGTAGATAATGAGGAAGCAGAGATATTTGAAAACTGTAAAGTATTCTATTCAAAAACAATTTTTGGAGAAACTTTTAAAGTAGTATCAAGTATGGTTGCACCAAGTACTTGTTAATAAAACTGTGTTAATATCATAGTTTTTTACAAAAAATTATTTAACACCCGTTATATAAAAATAAGGCATCTTCAAAAAAATAATAGACCAGTATGTTATCCTATTTTCCATCATACTACGTTGTCAGAACCTGCCCATAGCATCACTATGAGCAGAACCTGACGCCTTGTCTGATATAAAATATGCTAACATCTTTGGTTTATTATTTTCTTTCAGATGCCTAACTGAAAAAGCTATGAAAATTCATAGCTTTTTTATTTTCATACAAATAATTTTGTACCAATTCTCCTGTCATATTCGGACCACGTTCCTGACTTAGTTATATCCTTAATTTGTTCTACCTTATTCATTGTAGCATCCACATAATCAGCATAATGGACTATAAAAGCCTCTTCAGTATTAGGTGCCTTAGGAGAGCCATATTCAACCTTACCATGATGTTGAACCACACATCCCTTTATTCTATGTTTGAACTCTTCTGTATAGAGTTCTGGTTGATCTTTAAATGCATCTTCTATCATATTTATACCTATTACTATATGCCCCTCCATTTCTCCCCTCATACTCATAGAAAATGGCCCATCATAATTATATTCATATATTTTACCTATATCATGAAGCTTTGCAGCTAAAATAGCAATTTCTTTATGTTTGCAATTATATCTATATGCAAAAACCCTAGTCAAATAGGTAACATTTAGAGTATGCTCAGCAAGTCCACCTAAATATCCATGATGTTGACTTAATCCTGCAATTGCTCTTCTAAATTTATCTAAAAATTCTATATTATTAAAGAAATAATCATTTAATGCTTTTACTTCATTATCTTTAAATTCTTCATCGGATATAGATTTAAGCTCATTCATTATATCTTCTATAGATCTTTTAACAGTAGGGAGAAAATCTTCCATTCTAAAATTTTCTATTTTTTCAGATTTATTTATTTTAAATTTGCCATCTGAAACTGCCTCTATTTTTATAACATCGCCTATATTATATTTAGTACCTTCTGGTATAAATACCTTTAAATCTCCACTATTATCTCCCACATAATGCATTACTCTTCCTTCAGAATCATAAAACTTCTTTTTAATCATGACAAGCATGATAAACTTTTGGGAAAATTGCTTATCCTTAATATCAATTATACGTAATTGTTTCATATATTCAGCTCCTATACCAAAAATAATTTCTTAAATCTATAATTATTTTGCGGTATATGCTAATATTTTATCCATACTATTAGGTAATATTGTGATTTCTAATTTTCATCAGTATATTCGCTAACAATTCTTCTTACAAGCTTTTTAATTGAGCTAGCTTGAGCTACTAATGTCATTACAACCAAAAACACAAGAATTCTTTCATGTTCTTCTTCTTTAAAATCATGATTTTTAAAGTAATCACTTAATTTTTCTTTATCATTAAATCCTTCATCTATGAAAAGTGCATTAAAACTATCCTCTTGCATCTTTGAAAAAACTTTATAAGTATCTTCCCATGATAAGATATCATCTTCTCTATCATTTATTTCATTGAATGCTAGTTTAAATACTTTTCTTATTTCTTCTGTAGTAAGTATAGGCCTCATATAACTTAACAAAACTAATTGTATTAAGTGAATTTTTGTATAACCTCTTTTTTTCCCATCTTCTGGCTTAGATATTACTTCACTTTTTATATAGTTTTGAAGTATATTATTAGTAAAGTTATCATCATCAAATCTATCATTTAAGTAATCCTTTACTTGTGATAAAAATAAATCATATTGTGGTAGGTCTTCATAAGAGATTACACTTTTTTCGGCAATCTCCTTTGCCATAACAGATATTCTGCCTAATATATTAGATAGAGCCTCAGGGCTAAAGCCTTTTTTCACATTATTATTTTCTTGATTCGAATTATTCTCCATATGCTCACCTCAGATTCAATTTATTTATTACTACATTAATTTTAAAAATTTTTAATATTTTCTCCGTATTCATATTATATGTTATATATAAACTTATTACAAATTATTTTTAACCATAAAACACATATTATTCGTCCCTTGAAAGCTGTTTTTTATTATTAATTTCGACAATATTATATTAATTGCAAATCAGGAAATAAAATATTGCAATCTTTTAGTTATCAACATCATTTAATGATATCCACAACAAGTTATACACATTTTATTATAAGTTATTCACAAAATCTGTGCATAACTTTCCCTTTATTCATGCCACTCTTCAATATTATTGTTTATAACTGTGAATATTTACATATAATTATCCACATTATCAACAATTAGCCTGTGTATAACTTGTTATATTTTTGTGGAAATAATTGAATTAAATCCGTCATTTTATTGTATCTAGTGTCCTTTTGTATACTTTTATTAAGTATTATGTAATTTATGGAAATTCGCTTAAATGATATTATATTCTTAATTTTTTTAAGTATATAAATACATGCACTCTAATATTTGAAAAATAAATATGAAAATTTTTGGAAATAAATAAAACTAGCTATGTATTTTGATTTTAGTAAAAGAACATATAATATCTTAAATTGTTCTGTGAAGTATTTAGTTCGAAAAAATATATATTATTATATATGTAAATTACTTTTTTAACCATAATATATAAGGTTTTCTTGTAATATTCGACATTGTTTAATGCTATAACCATATTGTTACATTTATTTCTTAAAATATTTTATTAATATAATTGTTAAATTTTTAAGTACAACCGCCTTATTTATCAATGAATCGCTTGATTTCAACGTTTATCATTGGTGTAAATTTTTGTATTTTAAATCAAAAATAATATTGACAATTGTATAATATGGTAGTATATTAACTATAGATGGAATTTAGTAGAAATTTTGTAACTTTATAAGAGTATAGGTTATAAGAAATTATGCTAAATACCTAAGAATATATAATATTAAATAATATTTTGTCGAAAAAACTTTTTTGCGTTAGGAGGAAATACATTATGAAATCAACTGGTGTTGTAAGAAGAGTAGATGAACTTGGAAGGATCGTTATCCCAGTAGAGCTAAGAAGAACATTAAATATAGGTGAAAAGGACGCTCTAGAAATATATGTAGATGGTGAGCAAATAATATTAAAAAAATACGAACCTGCTTGCATTTTCTGTGGAGATGCTAGAGATGTTATAAACTACAAATCTAAAAACGTTTGTAAAAACTGTTTAGAATCATTAAAAGCTGAATAATCACTTTTATAATAAAATGCGCTAGCATAAATTTGCTAGCGTTTTTATTATGTTTTAAAAGGTTTTAAAATCCATACATCATTTTCTATATATTAACCTGTAAAATCGGAATTACAGCTTATTATGCCCATTTAAATGCTACATGGTTATGTTTTTTTATAATACATTACATATTTTCATTTTAAATTAATTTTTGTAATCCTTTTTTAACTTTCTTTAAGCTTTATAATGATAGAATTAAAATAAGTAATCCTATAAAAAATAGACCATTGAAAATCAATAGTCTATATATACAAAAATTATTTTCGATATTTAATATAAAACCTTTATCTCTATTGTCTATTAGTAAACTATTCTTCTCGCAGTCATATAGTCACTTCTAGTCATTGGAGATACTTTAACTACATCGCCTGATTCTGGAGCATGTAAGTACTGATTTCCTCCAACATAGATACCAACGTGATCAGGGCTTCCATATCCAAAGAATACTAGGTCACCAGGAACTAATTGGTCTCTTGACACATATGAACCTTGTCCAATTTGTGTGTAAGTAGTTCTTGTAATATCTATGCCAAACTTTGCATACACATATTGAGTTAATCCAGAACAGTCAAATCCTGATGGATCATTTCCACCCCAAACATAGGCGATACCTAAAAAATTATAAGCATAATCCACAATAGCTTGTCCACTAGCACTACTTGATGGCGGATTAACTGGTGGATTAACTGATTGATTATCTGAAGTATCTGAATTAGTGTAATCACCATTTCCTGAGTTTGAGTCATTTGAACTATAGCTATCATCTGACCCGCCTCTTGATGGTGTTTCTACATAACTTTCTTTAAGTTTTTCTAATTCATTTACTTTTGCTTGTAACTCATCTCTTTTTGCTCTAGCTTCTTTAAACTCTTTATTATGGCCTTCTTTCATAACTTGTAAATCTTTTCTTTTATTGTCAATTCCTTCTTTAAGAGCTACTAATTCAGCTTTTTTATCTTCTAGTTCTGATTTTTGCTTTTCTAATGTAACTTTTTTACTTGTTAATTCAGTCATAAGCTCTTTATCATAGTTTATTAATTCTTTAACATTTTCAACTCTTGAAACTAAATCTGAAACGCCTTCTGAATTTAGGATAACTTCTATATAACTATCCATTCCATTCATATACATAGCTCTCATTCTTTGATTGAACAATTCTTCCTCTTCAACCATGTTATCTTCTGTTTGTTTCACATTTTCTTTAGTATTGTCTATTTCATCTTCAGTTTTAGCTATCTTACCATTCGTTTCGTCTATTTCAACAATTAAGTTTGATATTTCATTGTCTAATTTTTGAATTTTTGCATTTATTTCGTCTACTTTTTCTTGAGCACTTTCATATTCATTATTTTTTTCATTATAATCACTTTCATATGGATTAGCATAAGCTATTACACCTATATTCGAAGTCACTATTGCCATTGCCATTGCAATTGCTACGATTTTTTTATTCACATCAATCCCTCCCAGTAAAATTTCCTTTTAATTATAACACCATTTAAAGGACAAACTCAAGGTTTCAACCAAGATTTCTTTTATTTTGTTACAAAAACTTTACTTTTTCTATAAAATATGTGTTATAATATACCATTTAAGCTGATATATATACATCTTTGAGAAAATATGCACTTACTTATATATTAATGGAATACTTATAAACCTCAGATTTTGGCATTTCTCTATCTTTTGCAACTTTTTTTATGGCATCTTTTTTACTAAATCCCTCTTCTATATAAGTTTTAATATGTTCTTCTACAGATAAGTTATTCCACTTAGAGCGCTCTTCTTCCTGCAATTCTTCTAAACTTTTTCCTTCTAAAACTAAAACATATTCACCTCTAGGTGAATTTTCTTTATAGTATTCTATAGCTTCACCTAAAGTCATCCTTATAATATCCTCATACATCTTAGTAAGCTCTCTACATATTGCAATTTTTCTATCTCCTAAATTTTCATGTAAGAATTCTAACGTATTTAGTATTCTATGAGGTGCCTCGTAAAATATTAAGGTTTCCGTTCTGTTTACTAAATCATCAATAATAGGTTTCCTATCCTTATTTTCTCTAGGTAAAAATCCTCTAAAAATAAATTTAGTTGTATCTAATCCTGAGTAAACAAGTGCTGTCGTGATAGCCGTCGCACCTGTAAGCACTTCAAAATCTATATTTTCTTCTATACATTTTTTTACTATTACTTCACCAGGATCTGAAATTCCTGGTGTACCAGCATCACTTATAATTGCAATGTTTTTGCCTTCTTTTAACATTTCAATTATATCTTCACTTTTTCCATTTTCATTATGCTTATGATAACTAATTAAGGTCTTTTTTATATTAAAATGATTTAATAGCTTTAGACTTTGGCGAGTATCCTCGCAAGCCACAACATCTACCATTTTTAATACTTCTAATGCTCTTAAAGTTATATCTTTTAAGTTTCCTATAGGAGTTGGTACTAGATATAATTTACCACTCATTTAAATCATCCTTTGCAATAATTATTTTAAAACTTGAGAATTATACATTTTTATTATTTCTTCGCTATATCCACCATCTTCAGTATGAACATTTAGTGGTTCATCCCATTTTAAAAAGGCACCACCATCTCTTTGCCCTTCTATTAAGACTATATTAGGTGCTTTTCCTGGAGAAGGGTGAACCATTCTTATCCTCTTAGGTTCTATCTTATGTTTTCTCATAAGAGTTACTATGTCTATAAGCCTATCTGGTCTGTGGACCATAAACATTCTCCCACTATCCTTTAATAGTATTCTACATGCTATTATAACATCCTCTAGCTTACAGCATATTTCATGGCGAGCAATAGCATTTTTATCATTCATATTAATTATCCCTGAATTATGAAGCTTATATGGTGGATTAACTGTTATTACATCAGCTTTTTGAATAGTCTTTAAAAGCTTTATATCTGTTAAATCTCCATTTACAAAGCTAATTCTATCTTGAAGCTTATTATAAGCTACTGAGCGATTTGCCATCTCTACAAACTCTTCTTGGATCTCTATCCCCATCATACTATTACACTCTGTCTTTCCTGATAGAATAAAGGGAATTATCCCTGTTCCGCTGCATAAATCTATAACTCGCTGATTTCTTTTAACCTTGGAGAAATTTGCTAAAATCACTGCATCCACACCAAATCTAAAACCTTCTTTTTTCTGGATAACATGAATGCCTTTTAATTGCAAATCATCTAATGTTTCATTATCTTTTATAAAATTCATATTTAAACCTCACTTTTAATGAAAGTACCTTTTTAACTTAGACATATAAAACAGCTTTTCAAAAAACAAGTATATCTTGTGTAAGAAAAGAAAACAACCTACTTGATAGTTAGACTATCCTGTTATTCCTATCATGCAGTATGAGGCAAAATAGACGAATGTAATGATCAGTTATTTTTGAATATGCCTTAATATTAAATATAGAAAACATTATATAATAATGAGCTAAAAATTTCATTTAATTATGATTTATTTGTGTTTAAAGTTCTAAATAGTTTATATTGCCAAATAAAAAAGAACCTTTCGGTTCTAAGCCATCTATATTTTTAAACAAGGTATAATTTTTCTTTATAGGGGGAGAAGCAACAAACAAATTTATATAGGTGTATACTTACTAAATAAACACTATAAACTAAAATATAATACTTGCATGTTGCTTCTAGGGTTTTATATTTTGATTAAATCTTATATTAGTATATTTGCCCAAAAAGTATTAAAATATACAATGGAAATAATTTTTTTTAATTTCTTGCTTTAAATTTTTAAGTGATGTTTTAAGAGGATATTATTGAAATTTAGCTGGTCTATAAAAATAGTTATAAAACAGCTAAGTTTTAAAGATTAAATTTCATAAATATAATCTTTATTTTAAAACATAGTTAACTTTTAAATTAAATAATTAGAGAAACGAGAGTGATGAAATGAAGATTTTAAAGCAACTATCTATCATACTGCTAATTACATTTCTTGGCGAAGCTATAAGTAGCCTTCTTAATTTACCTATACCAGGAAATGTATTGGGTATGCTTTTATTACTTTTAGCCTTAATGACTAAAATAATTAAGCCTAAAGCTATAGAAGATGTATGTAATTATTTTTTAAGTAATTTAGCATTTTTCTTTATTCCTGCAAGTGTGGGAGTGCTTGGGTGCTTTGATATTTTAAAAGGAAACATATTTAAAATATTTATTGTATGTGTAGTAACGACAATAATAGTGCTATTAGTAACTACTTATACAGTACAATTTGTATCATCTTTACAAAATAAAAAGACTAAGAATATCTATAAGGAAGTGAACACTAAATGAAGGAATTATTATCAACACCATTATTTGCTATACTAATTTCATTATTATCTTACATATTGGCACAGTACATTAGTAAAAAAACTAAAATAGCATTATTTAATCCTTTACTATTATCTACGATGTTTATAATATCATTCTTAGTAATATTTAAAATCCCATTAGAAGACTATAATAGTGGAGGCAAATTAATTTCTTTCTTTTTAACCCCTTCAACCATAGTTCTCGCACTTCCACTTTATAATAAAATTGATTTATTTAAAAAAAATGCATTACCTATAATTATTGGTATAACTGTTGGTAGTTTTGTAGGTATGATTTCTATTATTGTTTTGTGTAAATTGTTAAATATAGATAATACTATTGCCCTTTCACTAATACCTAAATCTATTACCACACCTATAGGTATGGAAATTTCAAAACAACTTCAAGGTATACCCGCTATTACGGTGACTGCAATAATTATAACAGGAATAATTGGTGCTATAATATCACCTTTAGTATTTAAAATATTCAAGATAAAAGATAGTTTATCTATCGGTATAGGAATAGGAACTTCCTCTCACGCAGTAGGTACAACAAAAGCAATAGAGATAGGAGAAACAGAAGGTGCAATGAGTGGACTAGCTATAGGTATTGCTGGATTAATTACTGTATGCTTAAGTCCAATAATATTAAAGATTTTTAACATCTTAATGTAATAACTAAAGATATACCTTAATAAACTTTAAATATACTACGTGTAAAGAAGGTATATCTTATGGAAATGATTTTATATCCCTTTAAAAGTGTTACATTTGATGAAAGCACTGCAATAATGCTAGATGCCTCCTTTCTTTTATCTTTAGTTTATGATGAAGATATAAAGCATTCTGAATGTATAGAAGTTCTTAGAAAATTGTTATTAAATAAATGTATTTTATACGTTACCTCCGTGATTTCTTCTGAGGTATTAAATCAAATTATGTATAAGGTATTTATGCTTGATATGCAGTTTAAATCTGGGAATAGCACACCTTTCAATAGTCGTAATAATATACGAACCGTTTTATCTAGTTTTAATAAGTACGATAGAAAAACACTTAAAGAAAAAAGAACTGATAAGCTTGTTGATATACCTTATAAAAAGTATTTCGATAACCTTTCTAAAAACGTTTTGAAGAAGGATTTATTAGCCATATATTATAAAACTGCTGTTAATATGCATACTCAGCTTGAAAACACTATAAAATTCAACTATTTAGACATAAATAAAGATTGTATATTAAAAGCTAAAGAGCTTATGGTAAAACATTTAATTTCTGTGAATGATGCCACTATATTAGCAACTGCAGAGTGTCATTGCATTAATTATTTGCTAACTTTAGATAGTGATTTTTTATACGCAGAAAGTAGTAGTATAAGTATATTAAAAATATAACCCTATAAGTCAATTATTAGGCTTATAGGGTTACTATATTTTTAGGAGTAATATAACTATTGTAAATTATTTAGCTGGTATATATATTACTTCTCCAGCTCTTATAGCATTTTCATCTTTTATTTCATTAAGAACTTTAATTTTTTCAACTGCTTCTTTTAATGAAATCTCAGGCATTTTTTCTTTAGCTATATTATATAAATTATCACCAGATTTTATTTCATATTTATTTCCGCTTAATTTTTCTTTATTATCTTCCTTTTTTTCATCTGTGTTTTTCTCATCTACTTTTTTGTCAGTTTCTTTTGAAGGCTCCTTTTTGTCATCTGTATTTTTGTTATTTTCTTTTAAGTTATCTTTTTTCTTGTCATCTTCTGTTGAAGCTGATGTAGCTTTAGTTTCTAAAGCAACTTCATAAGGAATTATAATTTCTTGTCCTTGAATTATTTTATTAGAACTATTTAAATTATTTCTTTTCATTATAGTTTCTATAACTAAGCTAGTATCATGACTTGGCATGTATGCATTAGCTATACTGTATAATGTGTCATTTTGCTGGATTACATATACTCCTTCTTTTGTTCCCTCTTCTTCATTTAAACTTGAATTAGGATTTTTATCTGAAGGCTTATTTTCATTTTCCTTTTTGTCTTCTTGCGGTTTGTCATTGTTGTTATTAACTTTCTTTTCATTAGCTTTTTTTTCTTCAGGATTATCAGGATTATTAGTTTCTACTTTCTTTTCTTTATCGTTATTTTCTTTATCCTTTGTCTCTTTGTTGTTAGTTTTTTTGCTCTCATTGTCTTTATTTTCATCCTGCTTTTTCTTATCCTTTTCAGTTTCTGTTACCTTTTTCTCATTCCCATTATTAGTGGATAAGGCAGCATCTTTTCTTCCTATAAAGCTAACAGTTAAAAAAATTCCTACTAAAACTACAGCACAGGTTATAGCTGCAATTATTTCCTTTTTAAATTTCATAATGTAATACACCTCACTAATTTCTAATTTCTATTTAAATAATTAACAGATATTTGGATTTTATTCACTTTTCTAAAATTTATTTATAATTTTTTATATTAAATCTACGAAATAATACAATTAGTTAGAAATGTGACAAATTTTCATTTTAGATAAAGTAAAAACATCGTATACTCTACTTAAATATTAAAGTTATAACATATACCTATATCTAAAAGTTGAAATGATAAAGGAAAAATCCCTTTAGATTTTTCCCATTTAAATTAATTTTATTATTTAAATTGATTTTCTAATTGATCTTTTACTTGCTGTGGGGTCATACCATCAGCATTAATTATTGGAGCACTAACTGATGTATTTTGTATTCCCATTATATTTTCTTCTTCTCCAGTTACTATTACAGCATCAAATTTATTTAAAAAACTCTCTGCGTTTTTCTTGTTTCTATCAAATTCTCTAACTGTATATCCCTCTTGATTCAAATAACTTTTTACTGGATTTAATCCCTTTTGAACAGCAACTTTTTTCATAAGCAACTCGCCTCCCTCTAATCCTAGTATTAACCCTTTTTCCTAAGTATATTCAAATTAAGCCATCTTAAATAAAATAATAGTTAAAGTTTTTCTAAAAAATATGTAACAATTATTTTTTACTTTATGTTATAATCTTAATGCATCTTTATAGATGAGGGTGGGTGAGGGATATAGAAAAAGAAGGTAGAGAGGATGAAAAAATTTTTCAACCTTAAAGAACATCAAGTAAGCTTTAAAAATGAATTTACTGCAGGTTTAACTTCATTTTTTGCTGCAGTGTATATAATTGTAGTAAACGCAAGTATTTTAAGTGATACAGGAATGCCCTTAGAAGGACAAATTGTAGCTACTGTTTTAGCCTCATTAGTTGGTTGTTTATTAATGGCATTTATAAGTAATTCACCATTAATATTAATGCCAGGTATGGGAGTAAATGCATTATTTACATACACTATAGTTAAATCTATGGGATTAAGTTATGAGCAAGCTTTAGCAGCAGTAGTTATGTCTGGAATTCTCTTTTCTATAGTAGCATTTACAAAATTATCTACTATAATATCAAAAGCTATTCCAGAATCATTAAAAGAAGCAATAACAGTGGGCATAGGTTTATTTATTACTTTTATAGGCCTTCAAAAGAGTGGGCTAATTATAAGTGATGCCAAAAACCTTGTAGCATTAGGAAGTTTAAATTCTCCAGAAGTTTTAGCGTTTTTAATAACTTTAGCAATAGCCTTATTTTTATTTTTACGAGAGATTCCTGGTGCATTTTTAATTAGTATTATCACTGGAACTTTAATTTGTTTTGGTTTTAATATTATTGACCTTACTGGAATCAACTTTGGTAGTATTGATATTTCTAGCTATAACAAATTGTTTTTTAGTATGGATTTTAGCCAAATATCTACTTTATCCTTTTGGATAGCTACATTTTCATTAACTCTAGTTTTAGTTTTTGAAAATATAGGGTTGTTACATGGTCAAATAAATGGAATGCTAAAATCTGAAAATAAGTTTAACTCTGCATTGAAAGCAACTGCATTATCCACTTTATGCTGTGGATTATTAGGTACAAGTCCTTCTGTGTCAACTGTGGAAGGTACTGCTGGTATAACTGCTGGTGGGAAAACCGGTCTTACTTCACTAATTACTGGTATGCTATTTCTTGTTTCACTATTATTTATACCATTTATAAAAATAATACCTAATGCAGCAATTTCACCAATATTAATAATAATAGGCGGATTAATGATAAAAAATGTAGAAAATATTAATTTCTCAGATTTTACGGAAGGATTTCCCGCTTTTTTAACAATAGTGCTAATACCTTTGACTTATAGCATAGTTGATGGCATAGCATTTGGTTTTATAGCTTACCCGATGATGAAGTTCTTTAAAAAAGATCAAAAAGAATTGTCAACTTCCATGTACATTATTTCGCTATTATTCTTAGCTTACTTCATACTACATGGAATTAATATTTAAAGCGTGACTTTGTCACGCTTTTTTGAAAGATAAAGATTTAAATTTTTATATACTATAAATAAAAAAGCGGACTAAGCCGCTTTTTTTTACAGTACTGTATATCCTTTGTCCTCTATTGATTCAATAATATCATCAATACTAATAAAGTAGTCATCATATACAATTTCAATTTCCTTGCTTTCAGTTAATATCTGACAAGCTAGAACTCCTTGATTATTTGAAATTGCACTTCTAACATTAGAAATATCTTTTGATGTCACCATATCACACACTTTAAGTACTGATTTCATATTTTTCCTCCTAATTTTCCTTAAATAATTCTTTTATCATATCTGGATCTTCTACTTCGCTTTCCAGTTCTTTTATATCTACATCGTTAATAATATCCTCATAGCTACCAGAAATTAATGTTAAATCTTCAATTTTTACAACCTTTAATTCATCTTCTCCATCTTTGATCCGAACCTTAACTTTAACACTTTCTTTAATTACGCTATTACTAATTACTTCACCCTCACCATAAGGTGTATCAACTATCGATCCAACCTTTGGAAGTTTCTTTCTTATTTCTTCATATATATCTTGTTCGTAATTTAAACAACACATAAGTCTTCCACATATACCAGATATTTTTGTAGGATTTAATGATAAGTTCTGTTCTTTAGCCATCTTAATTGAAACAGGAACAAATTCACCTAGGAACGTGGAACAACATAAGGTTCTTCCACAAGGACCAAGTCCTCCTGTCATCTTAGCTTCATCTCTAACCCCTATTTGTCTTAACTCAATTCTAGTTCTAAATATAGAAGCTAAATCCTTAACTAACTCTCTAAAATCTACTCTACCATCAGCTGTAAAATAAAATATAACTTTATTATTATCAAATGTATATTCAACATCTATAAGCTTCATATCTAATCCATGTTTTGATATCTTTTCAATACATATATCATAGGCTTCTTTTTCTTTTCGCTTATTCTCAATATCCTTCTCTATATCCTCTGGTTCTGCTTTTCTTATAACATTCTTAAGTGGAGAAACTATTTCCTCTTCGCTAATGTTCTTGATTCCAATTACGCATTCTCCAAACTCCACTCCTCTAGCAGTTTCAACTACTACAAAATCACCTTTTTTTATATCTAAACCACTTGGATTAAAGTAGTATATCTTACCAGCCTTTTTAAATCTAACGCCAATTACTGTAACCATGTTACACCTCCCGCATCTTCAGTAACATAACATCAAAAGCTAACAAATTATTTACATTTCTATCAATGTTCTCTCTAGTTTCATTTATTATACTAATAATATCATTTAATTTAGTGAATGAAAACATATTTGCACATTGTTTTATTTCTTCAAGTCTATCTTTATTTATAATTAGTTCTTGAGAACCAACTTCCTTATAAATAATTGTATCTCTTATAAAAGAAATAAAAACTTCCATTATATCTTCCCACATATTACTGTTCTTCGTAAAAAATTCATCTTCCTTAAATATATCTAATTCTCTCATATTGTTTAAGAGTAATATTATATTTATAGCCTTATTCCTTAATTCTCTAAACTCTTCATTATTCATTAAAAATTCAGCTTTTCCTGGAATGCCATTGCTAAAAGATAGCAATAATGCTATATTGTCCTCATTTAATTCAGGATAATTAACTTGTAAATATGTACGCATATCATCTTCACTTAAGGTATTAAATTTATGTATTTGACATCTAGATTTAATAGTATCCAATATACTTTCTATATTTTCACATAAAATAAAAATAAAAACATTCTTAGGTGGTTCTTCTATTGTTTTTAGAAGCGCATTTTGCGCTTGAATAGTCATTTTATGACCTTCATGGATAATAACAACTTTTTTTTCCGATTGGTAAGGTTTTTTATTAATTTCTTCTATAAGCTCTCTTACAGCATTTACTCCTATAGAGGCTTTATTTTTTTCTGTTCTAAAATGAACGATATCAACATAATCCTTATATTCACTTTCTCCAATAAGCTTTATCGCTATATTCTTAGCAATAACACTCTTACCAATACCATCTTCTCCTAAGAAAATATGAGCATGAGAAAATTTATTATTATTTATTGTAATATCAAAAGTTTTAATTATTTCTTCATGTCCTATTATACTCTTATAGCCCACAGCGCCCCTCCTAATATATTACAAATTTACAAGTTCATATATTGCATTAAGTCTATAAATAATGTGCAGTAAAATACTATATTTTACTGCACATTATTAAATTCAAGTTTATATTATTATACTCTTAAAAATTTGTCTACGTCTACTACAAATATAGTAGCTCCCCCAATATCTACCTCTACAGGATAAGGTACATACACCCCTGTTGAACCTGCTACCGGTGAAGGCGATGAAACTATTTGCTTTCTAACCTTGCACAGATCTTCTATTAATGCTAGAACAGTATCAACTTTGTCATCTTCAACACCAATCATTAATGTAGTATTTCCTGATTTTAAAAATCCTCCTGTGGTAGCAAGTTTTGTTACTCTGAATCCATTCTCAGTTATAACGTCTATTAAATCACCTGCGTCATCATCTTGTACTATTGCAATAACTAGTTTCATAACAATCCCTCCTTAAATCTCAATATATAAACTTTATTATTTATATATTATAAATATTCTATCATATTCTTTAAATATTTTTGAATATATTTTTTATTAACCTATAAATTTTTCTACTTCTCTTACAATATCTTCATGAACCTCTTGCAAACTTCTATTTCCATCAATAACTATTATATTATCCATATTGGTTGCAATATACTGATATCCTTCATAAACCTTCTTATGAAAATTGTTGCCGCTATTTTCGAGTCTATCTAAATCTCTTTGGCTTGATTTTCTCTTTAATCCCTCTTCATAAGATACATTAATCATTATAGTTAAGTCTGCTTTTACTCCATTAAGTGCAGCGTCATTTATATACTTAATTCTATCGATACCAAGTCCTCTACCTATGCCTTGATACACAATAGATGAATATACAAACCTATCTGAAAGTACCATGCAGCCTCTCTCAAGAGCTGGTTTTAGAACCTCCTCTGCAAGTTGTGCTCTAGATGAAGCATACAATAGTGCTTCACACATATCGCCCATTTCTGAATTTGAGTTATCTAATATAATCTGACGTATTTTTTCACTTATTGATGTTCCTCCTGGTTCACGAGTTAATAGAACTTCATGATTCTTATTTTCCAAATAATCACAAAGCATTTTTATTTGAGTACTTTTTCCGCTACCATCTGGTCCTTCTAATGCTATTAATAAACCTTTTTTCATAGGTTCCTCCCTAAATTTAAAATATCTATTCCTCTACTATACTAATCTTATTTTCTTCTACTCCTAGTATTGTAACATGATTTTCAATGTAATAATTAATAGACTTTATAATATCTTTATTTATAATCTCACCTGGCATTACCAATGGAATTCCCGGCGGATAAGGAACAATTGAAGTCCCGCAAATTTTATTTAAAGAAGAATTTATATTAACTTTAATTTTTTTCTTTTCCATAACCTCATGTGGAAATAGCCTTATTTCGGGTATTTCCTGCTCTAGAGCTTCTATTCTATTTTCTCTTAGATTTTCTATATTACATCCCTCTAAAGCTCTATATAGAGCTTCAAAATCAATTCTATCATTAAATGGTGAAAATATAGCTACTACATTTCTTGCATCGCTTAACTCACACTGAATTTTTTCTTCCCTTAAATACTCTAAAAGTTTATGACCACTATATCCACTTTTAACATTAATTATATATCTTGTTTTATCTAAGTCTATATCTGAATATAGATCCTCTTTACTTATAATATGAAAATTTTCCAACTTATTTATTTTAATTCTATACTCTTCACATAAATCTATTAACTTATCATATAGATCTTTTCCATAAGTCTCTAAAAAGAATCTTCCATAATCCATAGATGCCATAAGCATATAGGATGGACTTGTACTTAGGAATGATGAAATATAAAAATCAACTTTTTCAGTATCTACCCCATGGTTTACATGAAGAAAAGCAGTTTGGGTAAAGCTTGGCATAGTTTTATGTGAACTTTCAACTACCATATCACATCCTAATTCTAAAGCATCTTTAGGTAGCTTTTCATTTGCTTTAAAATGAGCACCATGAGCAGAATCCACTAAAACTTTCATATTATATTTTTTAGCTTCATTAACGATATAAGATAAATCACAGCATATTCCATAATAGTTTGGATAAGTTATAATTATTCCTTTAGCATCATTATGCTCTCTTATAATACAGGAAAAATGCTCCTTATCTATGGAAAAAGGAGCATCATATTTATAGTTTATCTTATTTTTAATATATATTGGCTTTAATTTCCTCATAATAATTCCATTATATATAGAACGGTGACAGTTTCTTTCTACTATTATTTTATCACCCTCATTAAAATTTGAAAAAATCATTGCTAAGTTTCCACTAGTACTCCCATTTATTAAAAAATAAGACTTTTTACTATTATAGAAATTACTTAAAAGTTCTAATGACTCCTTTATTATTCCATCAGGATTATGAAGATTATCTAATCCGTCTACTTCTGTAACATCGCAACTTACAATATTACTTAGAAGTTCAATGCCCTCTTTAGTATAATTTAGTCCCCTTCCCGCTTTATGTCCAGGCATAGAAAAGGGTATATTATTTTCCTTCACATACTTCAAGAGCCCCTCTACAAGTGGTAATCTTGACATTCATTATTCACTCCTCTTAATAGGAACTGTATTAAATTTCTTCTAATACAGTTTTTATAAAATTCGTAGAAGTCTGTTTCAATATTTGAATTTATTAGTCTGTGTTCACAGCTAACACAAATACCTCTACCATATATTATTATACCATTATTTAGAGGCTTTCCGCATATTATACATTTCATTTTTATTATTAATCCCCCTTGTAATTGCTAAGCTTAATATATCCCAATTATCGCCCCTTGTACTATATTTTATTCATCAGGCATCAATTATTTATTTTGTCCACTAAAATTATCTGCTAAAATATTTCCTAATATTTCTACCTATTTTAACAATACACTACTTAATTCAATCTATTAAGTGACAAAATATAATTATAATCTAAAGATGTTTTTAATGAATTATAAAATTTTTTAGGTTATAAAATATGCCAATAAATAAATTTTTCTTGGATATACTAACTATGATGAATTTTAATTTGAATGGAGGGATATTTATTGAAGCAAAATATAATAAGTTTTTTATCAACTATCAAAGAAGATATCTATTCCCTATGCGAGTTTTTATATAATAATCCTGAAAAACCTTTTTATGAAAATAAATCATCAAAATATTTAATAGATATGCTAAAAAAGTATGATTTTAATATTACAGATAACTTTTTAAGTATCCCAACTGCTTTTTATGGTCAATACGGAGAAGGCCATCCTAAAATTTGTATTATTTGCAAATATAGTGCTGATGAAAAAGATGGACATATCTATGGAAATAATGCTAATGCTTCCATTTCAATGGCTGCTGCCATAGCTTCGAGAATGGCAATAGACAAACTTTCTGGTAGTATAATCATAATAGGCTCTCCGGGCCTTTATTCTAATGGTAGCGAAATTAAAATGACCCATGAAAATGTATTTGAAGACATGGATATTATTTTAGCTCCTCATGTTGATAATTGCGGCTCTGAAAGTGGTACATCTATGGCATCTATTCCATTAAAAATAGAGTATATATTAAATACTCCATATAACAATTCTTTAGATTATTCTATTTTTAATCTTAGTGCTATAAATGAATTGGTTAAATCATCCTGCGATAAATGTTATATAGATAATTTATGTATAGATATAAATAATAAAATTCATGGTAAAAAAGTTAAAGAAATGTTCAAATTTAATATAAAATCCCCTAATATAAAAGATGCAGAAGAAATAGAACATAAAATTAGAAATTACCTTAAAACATTAGAAACTATTTTAAATGCTAAATCTGAAGTAGCTCTTTATGAACTTCCTTCAAAAGAACTTGTAAGTAATGCTATATTGTCTAGAATATTTTCTAATAATTTAAAGGAATGTGGTATTATTAATGTCTGCAGCCCTAAAACTGTGGAATATTCTCTTGGTATAGGAACCATTAGTCATACTACGCCTACAATATATCCTTCTATAGCAATTACTGAAGATCAGGATATTAACTGTCCTTCACTAGAATTTAAAGAATCAACCTTATCTTCTTTATGTAAAGAAAGAATTATAAAAGCAGCAGAAGCTCTTGCACTAACTGCTATAGATTTTATTGAAAGAAATGATTTATTAGAAGAAATAACAATTGAGCTACATAAAAATCTAAAAGATAATAGTTAATTATTATAACCTAAAAGTAAAAAAAGAAGGATAGTTACTAGCTATCCTTTGATACTCTCTAATATATTAAGTACATTAATTATTATAAACATTGTCCATAGCACAGTGCATTTTTTTCTTTAACATTTTTTAATTTTCGAACCAATTCATTGCTAGGTTCAAAATAAAATTTTAAAACTCTACCATTCATTTTATAAACACAACAATGTTTATTTAATTTAAAAATTGAGCAAATATATCTTTTAGGGCTTATAACTCTAAAAAATTTGCTTCCTTGAGAGCATTGACCTATATACTCTATGTCTTTTATCTTTATATCTTCTACCAAGCATTGAACATCTCCTCTTATTCTATGAATAATGAGTTGATCAGCTATTATAGAATATTTATATTTAATACTACACTTATAAGCTTCAAAAATACAACATGCTATAGTTAAAAGTAAAAAGAATATATTACAAACAAATCTCATATTTCCTACCAAACTATTTATAAAATCTGATAATAATATGAAAATCAGAATTATACTAAATAAAAATAATAGCACTGGTAATTTTTTTCTATATATAATTTCCTTATACATAGTCCCCATCACTAAATCCTCCTAATTTTTATACCTTAAAATTTTTTGTTATCTTGTCCTAGAGTATTATACTAGGCTTTATGGAAATAATCCACTTGAACTAAAGCCTTTTAAAGCTTACTAATAGTTAAATTCCATCTTTAATAGAGTTTATTACAAACTATTATTATATATCATCATTTATCTTGTGTTATATTGTCCATACTTTTAAATGCAAATATTCTCTAAATTAAAAATTTTAGGATTAGAAGCTAAATAATGAATTTTTTATTTTATCTTCTATACTTTTGCCAAAATTAATCATTCAGCTTACTATAACCTCATATTATAATCACTTCCTCAATTTTACCTTACAGATATATAATATTTATACCATCTAGAATTGATATCAAAAGTTTAATTAATTTTTAAATTTTTTTAGACATTTGATGACATTTAAATTAGCTATTTTATATTTTGCAATTTCCATTTGAAGTTATAATGTCATTTATATAAATATTTCGCATAATTTATATATAGGAATATTTAGGGGGAATCTTATGAGATCTAGAGGAAGATGTTGGGGCCGTAAAAAATGTTGCAAACGAGATTCTGACTTTCTTGAAAAAGCATTTTTGATTGTACTTGCAGTAATAGTAGGTATCTTATTATTAAAATCAATTGGCAAAATACTTCTTTTCTTATTAATGATTGCAGCTCCAGTAGGAGTAATAATAATTACTGTTAAAAAATACAAACGTTGATTTTTATAAAAAAGTAGGTAGTTAAATATGAAAAAGTTCTTAATAATGTTATTAATTGTATTAACTTTATGCTTTATATCATGTGATTACAATCCAAAGTCTATTTCAGTAAAATATGTTGATAGCATCACCATAAAGCTACTTTGTTTTCCTCCTAAAATGAAAAAAGTAACTAAAAAAAATGATCTGGAGGAAATTATAAACTTTTTAAATACACTTAATTATAATACCACAAAACAAGTGAATACAACTGAACCATTACTTTCAATAGAGGTAAAGGGAGAATTAAACTGTTCTTTAATATTTGTAGATAATTTAGTAAAAGTTAATGGCACATGGTATGAAGTAAATGATAATACACTAATAGAATTAAGAAATATATATAATAATTTACAATACGATGAAATACTAATTTCTTTCTTAGAATAAAATAATTATAATAAAGAAAACTAAATTTTATTGCATATTTTGTAATTGCACAAAAAAATGTTTAAAGTTAAATCCAGAGTTTTTTATTCTCTGGATTTTTCACTCTATTAAGATGTTTATAAAAGTTTAAGTTTTGACCTACTGTTATAGAAGTACAGCGCGAAAACTTAATATATACTCCGGAAAATAAATTTTCTGTAAAGACAGATTAAACCCTTAAAAATTAAGAATTAAGAATGAAAAATTTANNNTTTAGTGAATTTCTAAAATGGAGTTTTAACCATAAAGCTCTTTTAAGGCTTAATATCTTTATAAATATCACATACAAATTAAGGAGCTTTAGGTATAATGTTTATATAGATAATAACTTTAATGAGGTAAAGCTATGAAAAATGAAATTCCTGATATGATAACAAAACTTTTAGATGATTATTATTCATCTATTAACAGTTTCTTTGGAGATAAACTTTTGGGGGTTTATGTTTATAATTCATTGGCATTAGGCAAATTTGATGAGAATAAAAGTGATATAGATTTTATAACTGTACTCAAAACTCCTTTATCAAAACAAGAATTAGGATTATTATCTTCAATGCATAAAAATCTTAATATAGAAAGTCCTTATGGAAAAAAGATGGAGGGAATGTACATTCAGGTAAATGATTTAGGTAAAAGTAATTCACAAATTACACCTTACCCTTATTTTGCTGGTGGTAAGCTCAATGCTAGTGGATATTATGACATCAACTATGTTACATGGTGGGTATTAAAGCATCATGGCGTGGAAATAAATAGTCCTAAAGCCTGTGACCTTAATTTTGAAGTTAAATGGAGCAATGTATTAGATACAATGGATTACAATTTAAATATCTATTGGAAAGATAAACTAAATAAAAACATAGTTTTCTTATTTGATAATTGGATAGAATTTTCTATATTAACTCTATGTAGAATTTTATTTACTCTTGAGAATAAAAAAATAACCTCAAAAGTTGAAGGAGCTAAGTTTTCAATTGAATTTTTATCTTCTGAATGGAGATTAATAATCGAAGAAGCTATTCGTATAAGGGAAAGTACTTCTAAAGATTCTCTTTATGCGTCAAAAATTAAAAGAGCAAAAGAAGCTAAGAAATTTATTTATTATATAATTAATTATTGCAATAAAAATTATAAACTCAAGTCTTAAATATCTCATATTTTGAAACAATAAATGTATAAAAAGGATTAACTAGTTTGACCTAATTAATCCTTTCATCTTTATATTTCTAAAAGTTTTTATTAAAAATTATTTTATAATGAATTTTCCATTTTTATATTTCTTACTTCTTCAATAATTTTTTGTGGATTCTTCTTAAAGTCCTTTTTAATTTCATCACTATAACCACATATTGCCCATGGAGCCTTTTGTGAAATCAAATTTACAATTTCTATTGCCTTATCTTCCTTTTTCTTGCCTCCGACATCGAATAAGAGTTTTTCATTCTTATCTGAATAACACATTACTGAAAATGATATTCCTGTTCTTATTCCATTGTAATAGTGCTTTGTTCTAATATTATATACCCATACTAAATTATTTATAGGCATAAAATTCACATTATATATAGACTTAGATATTATCCAATTTGTTGTAATAATTAATTTTTTATCTGAGTACTCTGGATAGTTTATTTCTTGATCTATTTGATTCTCGATATAATCTATATTTCCATATTTACTTAAATTTTTAATAACTTTGCTATTTTTATAATTGATTATTGCCATTAAGTTTTTTATAAGAAGTACACTTAAATATATTAATACAATAAATACACCTATTAAAAATATTTTTTCTAGTAGCCTATTTGTTTTTGAATCTTTGAACATAATACCTATAAATTCATTATCCATATCCTCTATAGACACCCCAAAAGATTCCGCAAGTCCTCCTTTTATTTGTTCAAGTAATTCTCCATTATCCTCATCATTTAATCCATCAAATTCTTTTGCTACAATAGATACATTTTCCATCTCAATCGGATTTTTTGAAGATGATTTAGCCGGCATCGCTATTGTAATAAATTTTCCATCAATAATTCCAATATAAATATTATCTGTTATTGCTCCTTTTCCACCATCCTTAGCAATATAATAGCCTGAATCTGTCATATAATCTAAATTTAATGTTATATGACCTTCTCCAGTCAAGCTATACTCATCAAAATCTTCTATAGTGCTAATTTCTTTAGGAGCTCCTAATATAGATGATATGCTGTTTTTATAGTTAAACGATACTAATGTAATTATACTAATTACAAAGATAAAAAGCAGTCCACTATTAATACTAGTTTTCTTTATTGCTTTTTTTATAAAATTATTTTCCATTAAATGATTTTCCCCCTTTTTCATATTAAATAATTAATTAAAATTTTAAATGACTTTTTCTATCCCCATAAAGTATCGATATATTGATTTAAAACTTAACCTTATAAATTATTTGCAATATTAAATAAAAAAAGAACTTACAAGTAAATACTTGTAAGTTCTTTTTTTGGAGGCGCCACCCAG
>NZ_DKLM01000151.1:50829-52331 GCF_002455975.1 Clostridium sp. UBA6640 | reverse complement strand
CTTTTTTTGGAATATATGCTATTATTTCATTATTACTTATTTTCTTTATGACTATATAATGATTAATTCCATTTTCATTTATATATGCTATTGCAGGTATAGGGCAATAAGATAATATATCCTCAATATTATTTCCTTTAAGCTGTTTAATGGAAAATCCTAGTTTATCTTCTAAATTCATAATATTTAAATCTTCTTTGTAATTTATAATGTTGTTAATTTTAGACACAGAGATTTTACTTCCAAAATGTTTGCATAATGCTGACATACATAGGGCAAAAGATTCTCTATTTTCTTTATCATAAGTTGATTTTTCCATATTTACCACTCCTTCTTAATAGCTAGTTCCAAAGTTCCATCAATATAATTGTTAAATCTTGTGCAAAAGCTTGTCTTTTCTATTTATACATTATACAATAATATACAGATAAATAATATATTTACATTAAATATATTATTTATCATTAATGTAAAAAATATAGAAAGGGGGTATTTATGTGGATATCAAAGAATTAACTAAAGGTCTTGAGGAGTTTATATCTACAGATGAAGTTACAGAAGCACTTAACACAATGGGAGATGGTGGTAAATATGAACCACTATATGGAATTCCACCAGTAGAAATTTAGGAAATAGCATAATAAGTATTGGGAATGACTTAAGTCATTCCCAATAGCTTAATTCTAAATCTTTTATATAATAGACAATAAATAATAACATGCTTAAGAGGGAGGATGGTTATGAAATATAAGCCAATAACTGGTGTATGGGAAATAACGATGGGATGCAATATGCGTTGTAAACATTGTGGATCAATATGTGAAAGTCCACAAAGTGACGAACTAACGACAAAGGAAGCTTTAACTTTATGTGAAGAACTTGGGACATTAGGTTTTAAACATATAACTCTATCTGGAGGAGAACCTACTACAAGAGATGATTGGCATATTATAGCAAAGGGTCTTAGGGATAACGGTATTATCCCAACTATGATAACCAATGGATGGCTTATAAATGAAGAAATTATTGATAAGGCTATTGAAGCAGGAATAAATACTATTGCTATAAGTATAGATGGCTTGGAAGAAACTCATGATTTTATGAGAAAGGCTGGTTCATTTCAAAGATCTATAAGAGCTCTTAAGCTTATGAAAGATAAAGAAATATACTCTGCAGTAATAACTACAGTAAATAAAAAGAACATAAATCAGTTAGAAGATATGAAAAATGTATTCATAGAAGGCGGAGTAACTACATGGCAACTTCAAATTGGCATGCCAATGGGAAATTTAAAAGAAAACTGTGAGTTAGTTTTAAATAACGATGAAATTGATACAATAATCGATTTTGGATATAAAAATTTAAATGATAATAAAATAAAAATACATTTTGCGGATTGCATAGGATATTATAATACAAAGGAAATGAAAGTAAGAAAGGCTTCTTCTAATAATGATTACATATGGCAAGGCTGCGGAGCTGGAAAGCATAGCTTAGGTATT
>NZ_DKLM01000151.1:50126-50820 GCF_002455975.1 Clostridium sp. UBA6640 | reverse complement strand
TATATAAGGAAAATAGATATTGTTCATACTACGTAGCCATGGATAGGAAAAGAGAAGAAATAAAAGTTATAAATGATATAGATAATCTATTTGAAAATGCAGAGAAATTAGTAGAAATTGGACAATTTCAATTATCTGAACTTTTATTAGAAAGAGTAGTTCATTTAGAAAAGGACAATATAAAGATTTTAAATCTTTATGCTTATGTAAATTTTATGTTAAAGAATTATACTATAGCTAAGGAGATAAATGAAAAAATTCTTAAAATAAATCACAATGATATATATGCAAACAAAGGGTTAGGTTTAACATTATGTAAATTGGGGGAAGTTGAAAAGGGTATAGATTATCTTAAAAATGCTGTGAAACTTACGGATTATAACTATATGGATCCTTATCATGATTGTGCAGCAACCCTTATGGAACATGATAAAATGGATGAAGCAAAGAGCATTTTAGAGCAGGCCAGACATATGTCATTAGATTTTGTTAAAGCAAACAAGGATCTATACGACAAATTAAATATATCTGCTATAGGGAAAGAAAAATAGGATTAAATAAAGTTTTATAGAAAATGCCTGAAAATCTTCGTTGTTTATTTCGGAGGATGTAAGGAATTAAATTAAGGTGGCTCTATGTCACCTTAATTTAATATTATACTTATTATAGATGTATCACTCCTAAATTTAATCTA
>NZ_DKLM01000151.1:0-50106 GCF_002455975.1 Clostridium sp. UBA6640 | reverse complement strand
GGCAAGAATTAATTTCAACTACAATTGTGAATTTTCCATTGCAAATTGAAATATTTAAGGGTGTAGTTACTGATAATAGTGATGTAGAAAAGATTGATTTTAAGCAGGGGATTAAAAAGGATGTGAAAAAATTTAAAAATAAAGGGCAAATTTAGGTTAAAAATAATTATTGCACAGAGTATTTACAATCTTCTGACAAAGGAGTATGATGTGTCTATAATAGTTGATGTAAGATAGGCATACTTTCTACATAATTAGGAGGTATAAATGAATGATTGAGTTGAAGCTTATAACAAATAGCTTAGCTTCGCAAAATAATTCAAAATCTTATGAAAATAAGCTATTAGTTGTAGACATTTACGGTAGATTGCATTTATAGATAGTCTTAATTCATATTAATAAGAATGATTACAGAGCAGAAATTCTCTGTGTATTAGAATGAAGGGATATTATGAAGGGAGCAATAATTGTAGCAGCAGGCATGTCTTCTAGAATGGGTGAGTTTAAGCCCATGCTACCAGTAGGCTCCATTACAATGATTGAGCGAATTATTCATACTGTGGAAGCGGCTGGTGTAGATTATATTGTGGTTATTACCGGTAATAATGCCGAACAGCTGGAAAATAAACTTCGTCATATGGGAATAATCTTCTTAAGAAATGAAGATTATGCTCATACCGATATGTTTGAATCAGCTAAAATTGGATTGGAACATTTGAAAGATAAATGTGAAAAGATTATTTTTACTCCAGCGGATATTCCTCTGTTTACTGTTGAAACTGTAAGATTATTATTACAGTCAGATGCCATGGTTGCGGCACCTGTTTTCAAGGGAAAGAATGGTCATCCAATTTTATTAAATTGTAAAGTTTTAGATAATATTTTATCTTACCAGGGACAAGGTGGTCTTAGAGACGCAATTAAGAATTGTGGTTATAATAAGACATTAATTAAGGTAGATGATAAAGGAGTTTTAATGGATGCCGATACCAAAAAAGATTACGAAGAAACATTAAAATCTCATACCAATCAGCTTTTTAGAGCACAGGTAAAAATAAGGTTGGCGAAAGAAACACCATTTTTTGAGCCAAGTTCTGCTAGCTTAATGAAACAGATTCAATATACTGGTTCAGTGCGGTATGCTTGTCAGAATCTAAATCTATCTTACAGTAAAAGTTGGAATATGATAAAAAACATGGAGAAAGAGTTAGGGTTTAAGGTAGTAAATAGACAACAAGGCGGTATAGGCGGGGGATATACTACTTTAACAGAGAAAGGATCTAAACTTTTAGAACGCTATGAGTGCTTTGAGAAAGAGATTAATGAAATTGTTGATAAAAAGTTCAAGGAGTATTTTTTAGAAGATATTATAGAAAAAATGTAATAAAATAATAAAACAAAATTTTTTAGGAGCGAGTTGTATTTTAAAATAATTCGATATTTTTCTGCAAAAATAAAATATTTTCAGAGCAAAATGTGATGAGGAGCAATGAGAGATGAATAAAAACATCTATGTACAAGTTCAAGAGGCTTTACAAAAGGGACAAAAAGTAAATATGGTCACAACCTTTTCAGGACAAGAAGGCAGAATTCATGATGAACTATCAAAAAAGCTTATATTAGATGATGCGGCAGAAGAATCTATCATAGAACCTATTGCTATTAAAGAAGATAAAAGCATATCTTTTTATGAGCCAATTGCTTTAAAGGATAGACTGATTATACTTGGGGGCGGCCATGTTGCACTGCCTTTATGTGAGTTTGCATCTAAGACAGGCTTTCATGTAACTGTGGTAGATGATAGACCAGAATTTGCAAATCATTTGCGATTCCCATGGGCCAGCGAAGTAATTTGTGAGGGTTTTAAACCTGCATTAAGAAAGTTATCTATAAAAGATACAGATTATATTACCGTTATAACCAGAGGACACCGTTATGATGCAGATTGTTTAAGATATATATTAGGTAATGCTAAGCCGTTTTATCTAGGGATGATAGGATCAAAAAGAAGAATAAAAGGTCTTTTTCAGATTTTAGAAGAAGAAGGATATGACAGAAATAAAATTGATGAGATTTGTTCTCCTATTGGACTAGATATTGGAGCAGTTCTTCCAGAAGAGATTGCTGTGTCAATTTTAGCAGAATTAATTTCATATAAGCGAGGAAGTAATATTCGAAGAAGTAATAGAAATGTGGAAAAGAATCTTGTTAACTCTGACTTAGATACAGATGTTATCACGTATTTAGCTTCATTAAAAGAACCTGCAGCTATTGTAACCGTAATGAGTACAAAAGGATCTACTCCAAGAAGTACAGGTGCTAAGATGGTTGTGAGTTTATATGGAAAAGTATATGGAAGTATTGGCGGAGGATGTGCTGAGAAAGACATTATAAATATAGCAATTCAACTTATAGGAACAAGAAGATATCAAGTAGTATATCAGGACTTAACAGGAGAAGTTGCTGAAAGTGAAGGCATGGTTTGCGGAGGAACCATGGATATTCTTATAGAAGATTTTATTATTAATTGATTGGAGAAAAGGGTTATGAAATTAATAAAAACAGAAGATGCAGTGGGACATGTTTTATGCCACGACATTACTCAAATTATTAGAGGTGTTACAAAAGATACTGTATTTAGAAAAGGTCATATCGTTACAAAAGAAGATATTCCAGTATTATTAAGTGTTGGAAAGGATCATCTTTACATATGGGAAAACAAAGAAGGAATGCTACATGAAAATGAAGCAGCAGAGATATTATGTTCTATTTGCAGTGGAACTCATATAGAAAGATCAGATGTGAAAGAAGGCAAAATTGAACTAACTTCTTCCTGTGACGGACTTCTTAAAATAGATAGTGAAAAATTAAAACAAATAAATAGCTTAGGACAGATGATTATTGCTACAAAACATGGTAATTTTCCAGTAAAAAAAGGAGATAAATTAGCCGGCACTCGAATTATTCCACTGGTAATTGAAAAAGAAAAGATGGAGGAAGCAAAGCGGGGATGTGGAGAAGAACCTATTCTAAATGTATTGCCTTTTTCTCATAAAAAGGTTGGAATTATCACCACTGGCAATGAAGTGTATTATGGAAGAATACAAGATACATTCACTCCTGTTTTAGAGGAAAAGTTGTCGGAATATGATGTAGAGATTATAAAACATGTTACCTTAGATGATAACCATGAGAAGATAACCATGAGTTGTTTAAGTATGATTGAAGAAGGGGCAAATCTTATTCTTTGTACAGGAGGAATGAGTGTAGACCCTGATGATAAAACTCCTTTGGCAATTAAGAATACTGGTGCTAAGATAATATCCTACGGTGCTCCAGTTTTGCCTGGTGCTATGTTCTTATTGGCATATTATAAAAATACTATACCAATCCTTGGACTTCCAGGATGTGTGATGTATTCTAAGAAAACAATCTTTGATTTAATTCTTCCAAGAATTATGGCAGATGATAAAGTTACAGAAGAGGAACTTGCAGCATTAGGGCAAGGAGGATTATGTTTGTCTTGCCCAACCTGTACATTCCCAAACTGTGGATTTGGAAAAGGGGTATAAATATGGAATTTACACATTTTGATTCTAGTGGTAATGCAGTAATGGTGGATGTTGGCGAAAAGCCGGATACGCTGCGAGAAGCAATTGCTAAGGGAAGTATTCATATGAGTAAGGAATGCCTTGAGAAAATCGTAAACAGAACTGTAGAAAAAGGTGATGTATTAAGTGTGGCTAGAATTGCTGGAATTATGGGGGCAAAACGAACTTCTGAATTAATTCCCTTATGCCATATCTTAAATCTAACAAAATTAGAAATCAATTTTGAGATAGTGGAAGAAAGATGCGAAATTGAAGCATGTTGTATTGGGAGAACTTACGGAAAAACTGGAGTAGAAATGGAAGCCCTAACTGGGGTGTCTATTGCACTTCTTACAATTTATGATATGTGTAAAGCTGTAGATAAAACCATGGAGATTGGAAATATTCGTTTAAGCCAAAAATCTGGAGGAAAAAGCGGGCTATTTCAGAATCCCAAAGGGGTATGATGAAGCGGAAAGGTGCAAGTGTTAATATGATTGACTCTTATGGAAGAATAATTGATTATATGAGAATCTCTATTACAGATAGGTGCAATCTTCGATGTAAATACTGTATGCCAAATGGAATTGAGTGGACTTCTATGAAGGAGATACTAACTTTTGAAGAGATTGAAAGGATTTGCAAAAGTGCAGCTTCTCTTGGCATTCATTCTATAAAGATTACAGGAGGAGAACCGCTTGTAAGGAAGGATTGCGCAAAGTTAATTAGTATGATAAAGAAAACACCGGGCATAGAGAAAGTAACCATAACCACCAATGGAGTTTTACTACCGGAGTATCTTGAAGATTTGATAGCAGCAGGGATTGATGGTATTAATGTTAGTCTAGATAGTTTAAAACCTGATGTATTTTATGAAACAACAGGACTAAATGCTTTAGATAAAGTTATAGAAGGAATAAAAAAAGTAGTTGAGAAAAAGATTCCGATTAAGATAAATAGTGTATTAATGGAAGAAAAAAATAGTGGTGAATGGAGAGAATTAATTCAATTCTCAAATAAGATGTTTGTTGATGTAAGATTTATTGAGATGATGCCAATAGGTTATGGAAGAAAGTTTAAAGCAGTTAATAATGAAGAATTATTACTTAGAATAAAACAAGAGTATCCAAGCATAGAAAAAGATATGAAAAAACATGGTAATGGTCCTGCTATTTATTATCATATTCCAGGATTTCAAGGCAGCATAGGATTTATTAGTGCAATGCATGGTAAGTTCTGTGAAGAATGCAATCGAATTAGGATTACAGCAAAAGGCTTTATGAAACCTTGTTTATGTTATGAGAGCGGAGCTAATCTTAAAGAAGTTTTAAGAAATGGTACTCAGATAGAATTATTAGATACCATGAAAGAAGTCATTAAAAGCAAACCAAAAGCTCATTGTTTTGACCATCTTGAAAAAATTACAGAGGGAGAGGCTATGGTTAAAATCGGTGGATAGAATTAGAAGCTGGGCTTAAATTCATGAATGAAAGGTTAGATAAATCATATGGGAATAATAAAAGGGATATGTATTAGCGAAAAGCGAGGTACTAAAAAACGAGAGATTGAAGAGGCAAATTTTATAGAAAACTGGGGGATTGAACAGGATGCTCATGCCGGTAATTGGCATCGTCAAGTAAGCCTTCTTTCCTTTGATAAAATTGAAGCATTTCGGGAAAAAGGAGCAAATGTTTCTTTGGGGGATTTTGGAGAAAATCTTATTGTGGAAGGCTTTGATTTTAGAGACATGCCCGTTGGTACTAGATTACATTGTGGAGAAGTAGTTCTTGAGATGACTCAAATTGGAAAAGAGTGTCATAGTCATTGTCAGATATATAAAACAATGGGAGACTGTATAATGCCAAGAGAAGGTGTATTTGCAAAGGTAATACATGGAGGAAAAATAAAAGTAGGGGATGAAATGACCATGGAATTACCTTCTATAGATGCAAAACTTACGGCAGCTGTTATTACATTAAGTGATAAGGGCTTTAAGGGAGAGAGGGAAGATGAAAGTGGTCCTGCAATTGTTACTATGCTAAAAGAAGCAGGTTATGAGATTGTGGAAACTATGATTCTTCCAGATGAACAAAAGCAAATTGAAAAAAATCTAATTCGATTGGCGGATCAAAGACAAGTTAACTTAATATTGACTACAGGAGGAACAGGATTTTCTATTAGAGATTGCACGCCAGAGGCAACTATGGCAGTTGCTACTAGAAATGCTCCGGGCATTGCAGAGGCAATTCGATATGGGTCTATGAAGATTACAAAAAGAGCTATGCTAGGCAGGGGAGCATCTGTTATTCGCAATAGAACAATTATAGTAAATCTTCCAGGAAGTAAAAAAGCTGTAATAGAAAGCCTAGGATTTATCATAGATGAGCTAGAACACGGAATTAAGATTTTAAAAGGATCTAGTTCAGACTGTGCAAGAAAATAAAATATTGATGGGGGTAAAAAAATGAAAAAAAATCGTTTAGTTAAGGGGATAGCAGCAATGTTGGCTGCAATGGTCGTGATGACAGGATGTTCAAGCGCCAAGAAGAATACAGCAGAGGATGAAACAAAAGAAAAGGCTCATGAGGATGTAACTATTATGCTGGCTGCAGCAGCAAGTCTGGAGAATGCATATAAGGATAAAATTATTCCAGCATTCCAAGAAAAGTATCCATGGGTTAAAGTAGAAGGTACTTATGATAGTTCAGGAAAGTTACAAAAACAGATTGAAGAAGGACTGGATGCAGATGTATTCATGTCTGCTGCTACAAAACAGATGAATGCACTAAAAGATGAAAAGATGGTAGATGAGGGTACCATTGTAGATGTATTAGAGAATAAGGTAGTACTAATTGTTCCATCAGGTGGCGATTCAAAGGTAACAAGTTTTAAAGACATTACCAATGCAGATATAGTTGCAATTGGAGATCCCGAAAGTGTACCAGCAGGACAATATGCAAAAGAGGTATTAACTAATCTAGGTACTTGGGATGAAGTAAGTGCAAAGGCAAGTCTTGGAACAAACGTAACTGAAGTTTTGAACTGGGTTGCAGAAAAAAGTGCAGATGCGGGTATTGTATATGGCTCTGATGCTATTAGCACAGATAAAGTCAGTATTATTGCAGAAGCTCCAGAAGAAAGCTTGAAAACAAAAGTAATCTATCCTGCAGCTGTAGTAACAAATTCTAAAAAGAAGGAAGCAGCACAGCTTTTTGTTGATTTCATTACTTCTGATGAAGTAAGTACAATTTTTAAAGAATATGGTTTTACGCCAAATAAATAATAGACTATGTAAAAATAGCTTATATGAAGTGAGGAAAACTATATAAAATAATTGAGTTTTATACTATAGCAACTAGAATTATTAAATTCACAATTGCGGATATTTCTAGGTGCTAACTGAGAAATCTAGAATTGATTCTTTTTTGAAGTTACAAAGTAACTTTTCATGAATGATTAGCAATTACATTGCTAGTCAAAAAGTACATTAAAGAAATTATTTTGTTTAAAAATAATTTCATCCTTAATTGTGAACTGTGCATTGTGCATTGATTAAGTTGTGAATTAAAATAAAAGGAGCGCACTATGGATATATCACCAATTTTGATTTCTATAAAAACCGCTGTTGTGTCAATTATAATCACATTTTTTTTAGGTATATTGGCAGCAAGGGCAGTTATTGGATTAAATAATGAAAAAAGTAAGATGATATGGGATGGAATCTTGACTATGCCCATGGTGTTGCCTCCAACAGTGGCAGGTTTCTTTTTGCTTCTTATCTTCGGAGTAAATGGACCAGTTGGTAAATTATTTATTGATTATTTTGATATAAAGATTGCATTTTCATGGACGGCAACTGTAATAGCAGCAGCTGTTATCTCTTTTCCGCTAATGTACCGTTCCGCAAAAGGGGCATTTGAACAAGTAGATGGCAACTTAATGGATGCAGCAAGAACACTTGGGAGATCCGAGTGGTGGATATTTTGGAAAGTGCTATTGCCCAATGCTTTACCTGGTGTAGTATCTGGTGGAATCCTTGCTTTTGCAAGAGGACTAGGAGAATTTGGTGCAACTGCAATGATTGCGGGTAATATTGCAGGTAAAACTAGAACTTTATCTTTAGCGGTGTATTCTAATGTGGCAGCAGGAAATATGGATAATGCTTACCAATATATTTGGATTCTTGTTGGCATATCTTTTGTAATTGTAGTATTAATGAATTACTTTGCTGTAAAGCAATATAATAAACGACGAAAATAGTGAAATACATTATTTAAAATCAGAGAACTCAGTGAGAAAGAGAAATGCTTTCACACTGAGTTTATATTAAATTATTTTGTTTTCAACTGATGGGGAGGGAGAAGTTATGTCATTACAAGTAAAGATAAAAAAGAAGCTAAAAGAATTTATGTTAGATATAGAGTTTGAAGCATCCCCAGGCTGTCTTGGAATTCTCGGAGCATCTGGCTGCGGTAAAAGTGTTACATTAAAATCAATTGCAGGAATTATTACACCAGATGAAGGGATAATTATGCTAGATGGAAATTACCTCTATGATTCAAAGACAAAAGTGAATCTGCGTCCGCAGAAGAGAAGAGTTGGCTACTTATTTCAGAATTATGCCTTGTTTCCTAATATGACTGTAAGGGAGAATATTGGAGTAGGTCTTGTTAGTTCAAAATTATCTGCTGAAAATAAAAATAATAGGATAAATCAATTAATTAGGCAATTTCATCTAGAAGGGTTAGAAAAAAGATATCCTATAAATTTATCAGGTGGACAACAGCAAAGAGTAGCATTAGCTAGAATTATAGCATATGAACCATCAGTAATCCTCTTAGATGAGCCATTTTCAGCAATGGATTCTTATTTGAGAGAAGAACTTCAAATTGAACTATCAAAACTTTTAAAAAGTTTTGATGGAATTGCAATTATGGTAACCCATGACAGAGATGAGGTATATAAATTAAGTAATGAACTTATGGTTATTGATTACGGAAGTATCATAGCTAAGGGGGAAACAAAAGGATTGTTTGAAAATCCTGTAAAACATCAAGTTGCAAAACTAACAGGATGCAAAAATTTTTCGAAGGCAGCAAAAATAGGAGAATATGAAGTGAGGGCATTAGATTGGGGAGTTACTTTAAAAACAGGCAAAAGAGTTCCAAATAATCTGTCTGGTGTTGGAATTAGAGCTCATGACTTCTATCCTATCATAATAGAAGATGAAAGTAAGAATGGACAAGGCGTTAACATGATAAAAGTAAATTTACTAAATGTAATTGAGGCACCATTTGAATACAATATTATCTTTTCTAGTGGAGAATTATCCCACAGTTTTGAATCAAGTAAAATATATTGGAAAAGAGAAAAAAAGATTGGTGAACATAATAATACTGAATTTTTACCTCAATATCTTGGTATAGATAAGAATGATATTTTACTAATTGAATAAGAATAAAATAACTTAAAATATGATGATTAGGATATATTTTATGTTCCTGCATATTACATATCTAGAAAATTGACTTTGAGAAAAAGCAGGTATTTTTATTGTTTGGGAAAGGTGAAAAATTACAATGGGGGATGGAATAATGGTACATATAAGTGAATCAGAAGAAAATGAATTAAAAGATATTAAGAGATATCTACATCAGCATCCTGAAATTTCTATGAAGGAATATAAAACAACTGAGTTCTTAAAAGAAAAACTCATATCATTGGGAATTGAGTTGCAGGATATGGGTATGGATACAGGAGTAGTAGGTATCTTAAAAACGGGAAAATCAGGTCCGGTGGTTGGACTGCGGGCAGACATTGATGCAATTAAATGTCATGAGATGGCTGATGTAAAATATAAGTCTTTAACAGAAGGACTAATGCATGCTTGTGGTCATGATTTTCATACTACAGCACTATTAGGTGCTGCCAAAGTTTTGTCAAATATGAAAGATGAATTAAGTGGTGATGTTGTATTTATCTTTCAGTCGGCAGAAGAAACTACATCAGGTGCAGAAGAGCTAATTAAGCATGGCCTATTTGACAAGGTTAAGATAGACTATATATTTGGGCTTCATAATCGTCCTGAGATTGGAACTGGAAAAGTTGCTGTAAAAGAAGGAAGTTTAATGGCTGCAAAAGATAATTTTACAATTGTTCTTTGTGGATTAGGAGGTCATGGAGGAATGCCTCACTTAACTACTGATCCAATTGTATGTGGAGCAAGTATTGTAAGTTCAGTTCAAACTATTGTAAGCCGTAATGTAGATCCACTAGATGCTGTAGTAGTATCAATTTGCTCTATCCATGGAGGTACGACGGAGAATCTCATTGTAGATGAAATTGTTATGACAGGATCTATTCGTGCCTTATCTGATAAGGGAAGAGATACTGCAAAGGAGAGACTTGCAGCTATTGTAGAAAATACTGCACTTTCCTATGGGTGCAAAGCAAGTCTAAGCTATGACGGAGATGTACCACTTCTTCATAATTCGGAAAAGATGTATCACCTTGCATGTGAAGCTGCAAAAAGAGCTATGGGAGAGGAAAGTGTAGTTAGCACTGATCCTTGTCTAGGTTCAGAGGATTTTGCTGTTTATTCCAAATATGTTCCAACTTTTTTCTATTGGCTAGGTGTAGGAAAAGAAGGGGGAAGTGCACCTTGGCATAATTCACATTTTGCTACAGATGATAATGCACTAAAATATGGAGCTTTATTATTGGCACAAAGTGTAATTGCAGCACAGGAGGAAAAGTAGAACTAATCCAGTAGCATTAAGCAACTCCTATTGTTTATGTGTAATAATAGAAGTTGCTTTATTATTACAGTTATTATATATTATATAAGTAATTGTATTATTAGGAGGTATTGTATGTATTTTGTAAATGTTCGTTATAAAACTTATGAGTGGAGTACACGTGCAACAATTTTAAGTGGGATAGGAGCAGTTTTAAAGGCATTTTGTTGGATTTGCATATGTTCAATTGGTATGCTGTCATTTGGAATTTTTACGGCTACAAATCCAACTTACACAGCAGATCTTAAAGTTATTATTCCAGTAGTTTTAGTAATAGGGATAATTTTAGCAGTGATAGGTGGATTGGTACAAAAGAAAGCTGAAAAAATAAGTCTTTCTGATTTTGAAAATAAAGTAAAAAATGATTTTAAATTTGCTAAAAAGATGGCAAAGAAAGATTTAGAAAATAAAGAATGGTACATGAGCCAGAATTCTGAATATGCAGAATATGTATTATCTGGACGAGCTGATTTAGATACAGATGAAGATAATATTAATGAAGTTAAGAAGGTAAAAGTAGGACAGCTGATATTAACTGCAATAATAGCTATAGTCTTTATTTTTGGTGGTATGTATTTATTAGGTTCATTTAGCTAAAACAAATAATAATATTAAGGGCTCACATTTTTGTGAGGTCTTTTTAAGTGCGGCCAGCATGGGTGCTTACTTGTCGGTGAAAGTCTGATAAGGGGGTTGATAGTGAGAACCATTAGATTAAGACATTCCTATAACCATAGCAATTAAATTGCTTAAACGAGATGATGATAAAATTATTATTTTCTCTAGTGTTTTTTCAATTCTGTAGTAATATATTCTTGATCGCTGATCATAATTAAATCACCTTTTCTAGTAAGATTTCTTGTCAAATTAATTTTACACTAGAATTGATGGTTTTTTATTATTTTCAGAATAATTTCTCGTGCAAATTTTAATTACCATTTATACGGATATTAGGTGTCCGCAGGTCAGACTGATGTGTACATAAATGAAGATAGTTTAAAGAGATTGAATATTCAAAAACTAGCAATGGAGAATGTTAAATATATCAAGTAATTTTTAGATTTGGATAAGTCAGTTTAAATGAATATCTCTTTTCTTCCATAGATGGCAGGAAAACAAAAAAATAAAAAACTATTGAAAAAGTAATTTTAAAGTAGTATAATACACATAATATTTCAATACTTTATCGTAGTAAAGTGTTAAAGCATAGAAAGGTGAGTACATTATTTATTTTTGGAAGGAGAATTTAAAATGTTCAATATTGTATTAGTAAAATTAAATGTTAATTCTAAATTTCATCATCATAGATAAAAAGGTTTGTAACTTGAACTAATAACAGTTCATAGATGCAATTCTTGATTTAGTTGCCTAATTTCAGGGATTGTATCTATGATGGTTTTATATATTAAGAAGCCATATAGGTATACCTATATGGCTTTTTTTATTTTTAAAATATAAAAAGTAGGTGAATATAATGGAATTTTTAAAAATTAGAGATGAAATTAACTATCTCGCTGAAAGATATAAAATGATAAAAATGTTAGAAGATATGTTTTTGAAAAAAGGATTTATTCAAATTCAGCCCTCTACTTTTGAAAACTGGGATAGACTTACGGGAATTAATAAAAGAATAAAAAAAGAGTCTATAGTAAAGGTATTAAATAGCACTTCTGAGGTTTTTATATTAAGACCTGATATAACTACAAATATAATTAAAGGTTTAATTCCAAGATGGGAAGAGGATTTAAAGCTTAAGTTGTTTTATACTTCTACAATTTACAGAAATAAAGATGAAACAAATATTAAAGAAATTGCACAGACAGGAATTGAATATTTAGGGGAAGATTCATTTAAAGGAGATATAGAGGTAGTGGCATTAGCTTTAAATGTTTTAAAAGAATTTAATGATAATTTTATTTTAGACATTGGCAGCAGTAAATATGTAAATGGAATTTTAAATGAATTGGATTTAAATGAAAATATTCAAAATGAGTTAAAGAACTTAATTTATAGAAAAAATAAGTTTGAATTAATTAATTTTATTAAAACTTTAAATTTATCAAATGAAATGCAGGAACTCTTATTTAATATATTTGATTTTCAGGGTGATTTAACAGAAATTATATCCCTAATTAAAAATTTTTACATGAACGAAGAAATGAAAAATGCTATAGAAGAACTTATAAATTTAAACCATTTTATACAGGAAAACGGATATGAAAAATATACACATTTTGATTTATCTATGGTTACAGAATTGGATTATTATGATGGATTAATTCTTAAATGATACTATCCAAGTTGTTATAAAGAAATTATAAGTGGAGGAAGATACGACTTCTTAACAGAGGAATTTGGTAAAAAAGTTTCAGCTATAGGTTTTTCCATAGATCTAGAAGGTTTAATGAAAAGTTATTATAAAGAAGGTGATAGAAGATGAATTATATTACTATAGCTCTTTCAAAGGGGAGACTTGGAGATGAAGCATGTAAAGTATTTAAAAAAGTGGGATTAGGAAATTGCATAGATATAGATTCAAGAAGACTTATTTTTAAAGATGAAGAAAATAAAATAAGTTTCATATATGTTAAGCCTACAGATGTACTAACCTATGTGGAAAAGGGAGTAGCAGACCTAGGAGTGGTTGGAAAAGATGTGATTTTAGAAAGTGATAATGATGTATATGAGATTTTGGATTTAGGTTTTGGCAAATGTAAATTTTCCATAGCAGGCGTAAAAGGAGAAAGTGTTTATAAAAAAGATGAAATATTAAGGGTAGGAACTAAGTATCCAAAAGTTTCCCAAAAATACTTTGATGAAAGAGGGCAAAAAATTGAAATAATAAAACTCAATGGTTCTGTAGAACTGGCACCCTTAGTAGGCCTTTCTGATGTAATAGTGGACTTAGTGGAGACAGGAAATACATTAAAGGCTAATGGATTACAAGTAATTGAAGACATGATTAATATAAGTGCGAGACTTATATGCAATAGAGTAAGCTATAGATTTAAATTTGATAGGATACAAAACATTACTAAAATTATTAAATAATATGGGGGGCAAATATGATTAATATAATTGAATTTGAAAAGGATAGAGAATTTTTAAAAAAGCTTTTAGAAAGAAGCCAATTTGAGTTTTATGAGGTAAACAAAGCTGTTGATGAAATTTTAGCAGAAGTTAGAAATAGAAAAGATGAGGCAATAAAAGAATGTACATTGAAATTTGACGGAATCTTATTAGAAGATTTTTTAGTATCATCTGAAGAAATAGATAATGCATTTAATAGCATAGATAAAAATTTAAAGGAAGATTTAATAAAGGCAAAACTAAACATAGAAAAATACCATAATAAGCAAATAAGAAGCTCCTATACTTTCTATGAAGGAGAAGATATTGTTTTAGGACAAATAGTAAATCCTATAGAAAAAGTAGGGATATATGTTCCTGGTGGGAGTGCAGCTTATCCATCTACAGTTCTAATGAATGCGGTACCTGCAAAGATAGTTGGAGTTAAAGAAATTATTATGATAACCCCGCCAAATGAACAGGGAAAGATTAAAGATTCCATACTTGTAGCGGCTCACATAGCTGGGGTAGATAAAATATATAAGGTTGGAGGAGCGCAAGGTATAGGGGCATTAACATTTGGAACAGAAACAATACCAAAAGTAGATAAAATAGTGGGGCCTGGTAATATTTATGTAGCTATGGCAAAAAGAAAGGTTTCTGGTTATGTAGGAATAGACATGGTAGCAGGACCTAGTGAAATTTTAATAATTGGAGATGAGTATGCTAATGCAAAATACGTAGCATCAGATTTAATTTCTCAAGCAGAGCACGATGAAATGGCAGCTCCTATTTTGGTTACAAGCTCACACATTCTTGCTAGAAATGTGGTAATGGAGCTTAACATACAGGTAAATGATCTTCAAAGGAAAGATATAATAAAAAAATCTTTAGAAAACTATGGAGCAATTATTATAACTAACTGTTTAAGTGAATCTATAGATATAGCTAACGAAATAGCACCTGAACACTTAGAAATACTAACAAAAAATCCTTTTGAGATATATAGGAGAATAAAAAATGCAGGAGCAATATTTATTGGAGAATATTCACCAGAACCAGTTGGAGATTATTTTGCAGGAACAAATCACACTTTGCCTACTAGTTCCACTGCTAGATTTTCTTCACCTCTTTCAATAGATGATTTTATAAAGAAAACTTCTTTGGTTTATTATAGCAAGGAAGCACTTAGAAAATCTAAAGATTCAATTATTAGAATTGCAGAAGATGAGGGACTAACAGCTCACGCTAATTCAATAAAAGTTAGATTTCAGGAGGAGTAATTTATGGAATTGGTAAAAGAAAGCATAAGAGATTTAAAAGAGTATGTTCCTAATAATTTGAAATATAGAATAAAGTTAGATGCTAATGAGGGTAAAAATATTTTATTTAAAGATATATACAAAGAAGGAATTAAATTTGAAGGAGACTTCAATATAAACTTTTATCCTGATAATGAGGCCATCCTTTTAAGAGAGGAAATAGGCAAATATATAAATATAAATCCAGCAAACATAATAGCCGGTAATGGCTCTAGTGAAATGATAGAGCTTATTATAAAAACTTTTGTAGATAAGGATGAGGTTATTTTAAGTTTTGCTCCTACTTTTAGTATGTATTCAATATTTAGCAAAATATATTCAACTAAATTTATTGGAATTAAAAGTAATGAGGACTTTTCTGTGGATATAGAACTTTTAATAAACAAGGCTAAGGAAGTTAATCCTAAGGTTGTTATTTTATGCAATCCTAATAATCCAACAGGATATTTGATAGATGAAGAACATATAAAAAGGCTATTAGAAAAGACGGATTCAATAGTAGTAGTAGATGAAGCTTATATAGAATTTGCAGGAGATTCTATGGTGAATGAAATAGGAAACTATAAAAATTTAATAGTTTTAAGAACCTTATCAAAAGCACTAGGACTTGCAAGCGTAAGACTTGGATATATGGCATCTAATGAAAAAATAATTAACATAATAAATAAAGTAAGATCTCCATACAATTTAAATGCCCTTACTCAATATGTAGGTGTAATGGCTCTTAAAAATAAAGATAAAATTATGAGTTATGTAGAAAAGGTAAAAAAAGAGAGAGAATTTTTATATAGTAAGCTAAAAGAAATAGATATTAAGGCTTTCAAATCTTATGGGAATTTTATATTCTTCAAATGTGAAATTGCTGATTTAAAGTACAAGCTTGCAAACCATGGAATACTCATAAGGGACTTTTCAGAGGATTTAAAAGGATATTTTAGGGTTACCGTTGGAAGTAAATATGAAAATAGGGAATTTATTAAATGTTTAAAGGAGATAAAGGAAAATGAGAAAAGTTAAAGTAAAAAGAAAAACTCTTGAAACTGATGTATCTATAGAAATGAACTTAGATGGCAGCGGTAAGAGTGAAATTAATACCGGGGTTGGTTTTATGGATCACATGCTTACTTTAATGGCTTTTCATGGTTCTTTCGACTTAATAGTAAATTGTAGTGGAGATTTGCATGTGGATGATCACCACACTATAGAGGACATAGGGATAGCATTAGGTCAGGCTTTTAATAAGTGGTTAGGGGAAAAAGTAGGTATAAAAAGATATTCTAGCGTTTATATACCCATGGATGAAGCTCTATGCCATGTAGTTTTAGATATAAGTAATCGTCCACATTTAGTTTTCAATGTAAATTTTGAAAGAGAAAACCTAGGAAGTATGGATACGCAAAACTTTAAAGAATTTTTTAGAGCTTTTGTAAGTGAAGCTAGAGTAACTCTCCATATAAATCTTTTATATGGTGAAAATGATCACCATAAAATAGAGTGTGTATTTAAGGCTTTTTCTAGAGCTTTAAAAGAAGCAATACAGGTTATTTCGTGCAATGTATCATCATCAAAGGGGGTTTTATGATTGAACATAATAATAGATTATGGACTTGGAAATATAGACTCTGTAAAGAGAGCTTTTAAAAAAGCAGGAATAGAAACTAAGGTTTCAAAGGATATAGATGAAATAAAAAATTGTAATTCAATTATTTTGCCAGGAGTAGGAGCATTTAGAGATGCCATAGAGTCATTAACAAATATGAACTTAATACCAGTAATAAAAGAACAAGCAGAAAAAGGGAAATTTATAATTGGAATATGTTTAGGTATGCAACTGCTTTATGATAAAAGTTATGAAAATGATGAATATGAAGGATTAGGTTTAATAGAGGGGACTGTAGAAAAAATAGATGTAGATTTAAAAATTCCCCACATGGGCTGGAACAATAT
The DNA here is from genome assembly GCF_002455975.1 of Clostridium sp. UBA6640. Taxonomy (GTDB): domain Bacteria; phylum Bacillota; class Clostridia; order Clostridiales; family Clostridiaceae; genus Clostridium_J. The sequence continues at coordinate 33,381 of NZ_DKLM01000151.1, read as the reverse complement.
AAAATTTCATAAGAATGATCCAATATTAAAATACATAAATGAAGATGAATATGTATATTTTGTACACTCTTATTATGCAAAATCTAAAGATAAGGAATTAGTAGCCTATGCAAATTATGGTATTAATGTTCCTGCTATTGTAAGAAAAAATAATATTTATGGAATACAATTTCATCCAGAAAAGAGTTCTGAAGTTGGACTTAACATATTAAAAGCTTATAGGGAGATGATAATATGATAATTTTTCCTGCCATTGATATAAAGAATAATAAATGTGTAAGACTTTCTCAGGGAGATTTTAATAAATTAAAGGTATATTCTGATGAACCGTTTAAAATGGCATTAAAGTGGAAAGAGGAAGGGGCTTCATATTTACATTTAGTAGATTTAGATGGAGCTAGAAGTGAAGAGTTTATTAACAAAGGATCTATAGAAAAAATAGTAAAAAATATAGATCTACCTATTCAAATAGGAGGGGGTATAAGGAATGTAGAAAAGGTAGAAAGTCTTTTAGCTATGGGAGTAGAAAGAGTAATTGTGGGAACTATAGCTGTTGAAAATAAGAAACTTTTAAAAGAATTAATCTCTAAATACAATGAAAAAATAGTAGTTTCTATAGATGCTAAAGAAGGGAAAGTAGCAACAAGGGCCTGGGAAGTAATAAGCGAAGTTTCTTCTATAGAGTTATGCAAAGAGCTTGAAGACATAGGGGTAAAAACAATAGTTTATACAGATATTTCTAAGGATGGCATGCTAGAAGGACCTAATTTTGATATTTATAAAATATTAGCAGAAAAAACTAAGTTAAATATTATTGCATCAGGAGGCATAACAAGAATTGAAGACATATTAAAGCTTAAGGAAATGAACATATATGGAGGAATAATAGGAAAGGCTTTTTATGATAATTTATTAGATTATAAGGAGGTTGAGAAATGCTTGCAAAAAGAATAATACCTTGCTTAGATGTGAGAAATGGCAGAGTGGTGAAGGGACAAAAGTTTGAAAATATAGTAGATGTAGATAGTCCAGAAATATTAGGTAAGTATTACAGTGATGTTGGAGCAGATGAACTTGTATTTTATGACATAACTGCTTCCAATGAAGAAAGAAAGACCTCTTTAGAATTTGTTGAAAAAGTGGCTGCAAATATTAATATACCATTTTGTGTAGGTGGGGGAATTTCTTCAATTGAGGATATTACAAATATCTTAAGGAAAGGAGCAGATAAGGTTTCTATAAATTCTGCTGCTATAAAGAATCCAGAGTTAATAAGGCAGGCTTCTTTAACATTTGGTACTCAGTGTATAGTATTATCCATAGATGCTAAGAAAAATAAAGAAGGCTCTTGGAGTGTTTATATAAAAGGTGGAAGGGAGAAAACGGATCTAGATGCGGTGAAGTGGGCAATAAAAGGGGTTGAACTTGGAGCTGGTGAAATAGTGGTAAATAGTATAGATGAAGATGGAATGAAAAATGGTTATGATATTGAGCTTTTAAAAAAAATAGCGAGCTCTGTAAATGTGCCTGTGATTGCATCCGGTGGCGCAGGAAAAATGGAGGATTTTTATCATGCAATAGAATACGCAGATGTGGATGGAGTTTTGGCAGCCTCTGTGCTTCATTTTGGACAAATAAATATTGATGATTTAAAAATGTATTTAAAAAATAAAAATATTCAGGTGAGAATATAGGGGGGCTTTGCTATGAAAATTGAAAAAATAATAGAAGAAATAAAGTTTGATGATATTGGATTGGTGCCTGCTATAGTACAGGATGTAAACACTAATAAAGTATTAATGCTTGCTTATATGAATAAAGAGTCTATTAAAAAGACTTTAGAGGAAAGAATAGCCTATTATTATAGTAGGAGTAGAAAAAAGTTATGGAAGAAGGGTGAAACTTCAGGAAATATACAGAAGATAAAAGGATTTTATTATGATTGTGATAAGGATACAATTCTTATCTTAGTGGAGCAGGTAGGAGTAGCGTGCCATACAGGAAATTATTCATGTTTTTTCAATGAGGTGATTAAAGAGGAAAATGAAAGTGAAGATATGTTACAGCTATTATATTCAACTATACAAGATAGAAAAAATAATCCAAAAGAAGACTCATATACAAATTATTTATTCGAAAAGGGACTGGATAAAATATTAAAAAAGGTTGGAGAAGAGGCAAGTGAAGTAATAATAGGAGCTAAAAATAAAGATAAGAATGAGTTGACTTACGAAATAAGTGACTTAGTATATCATCTTTTAGTTCTTATGATTAATGAAGAAGTTACTATTAAAGATGTAAAAAACGAGCTGAAAAATAGAAAAAAGTAATTATAATATTAAACTTATAAAGTAGGTAATCTATGTTGAAAACCAGTGGAAAAGTGATGAATATGGAGAAAGATTAAAAAAGGAGTTTGATGGACTCCTTTTTTTATATGTGTCCAGTGAGCATAATTTTATAGATGAAATGGGAAGTGTATATATAGATAAACTACTCTAAAATTTTTAGTGATTATGGCGAACACTGTTCGCCGCTACAGGATCAATTTAAAATTTCTTAGTGATAACTAAGAAATATCCAGCCTCCTATTACAAACCTTACAACAACTGTAAGTATTAATTGGCGAATTTTTATTATATAGTATTTGTAAGAAAAGATGATGGTGTAAAGCAGTCTATAAAAATCAAACTTAAAAAAATAGATTGAATAGAATTTTAAACTTTACACTAACCTTATAGGGAGGAGATATTATGAAAGCTTTAGATAAATTGCTTCAAGTTGAAGAAGTATATAAAATATATGGTAAGGGGCAAAGTGAAACTAGTGCATTAAAAGGAATTACTTTCGATGTGTTTCCAGGAGAGTTTCTTGGAATAATGGGGGCAAGCGGGTCAGGTAAGACCACATTGCTTAATTGTATAGCAACGATGCTTAAGCCAACATCTGGACAAGTTTTATTGGAGGGACAGAATATTTCTTCATTTAGAGGATCACAGCTAGCAGAATATCGAGGAAGTAAAATTGGATATTTATTTCAAGAATTTGAGTTATTAGATAATTTAACTGCTAGAGAAAATATTATTTTGCCATTATCCATACATGGAGAGAATCCCAAAAATGGAGAAGAACAACTTAAAAAATTAGCGAAGCAATTTGATATTGAGGATGTATTAAATAAATTTCCATCTCAAATGTCAGGAGGTCAGAAGCAGAGAGTTGCAGCAGCAAGACCATTGATTTCAAATCCGAGTATTGTATTAGCAGATGAACCAACTGGTGCCTTAGATACAAAAAATGCAAAAGTTTTGATGGAAAAACTATCTTACATAAATCAGACAGATAAAACTACAATTTTAATGGTTACTCATGATGCTAATGCGGCAAGCTTTTGTTCAAGAATTTTATTTATCCAAGATGGTGTTATTTTTCATGAACTTAGAAGGAAAGTGCCTGGGGAAAGCCAAAATTCCTTTTATGAACGTATCTTAACTGTTATGGCACAGTTGGGAGGAGGCAGTGCTAATGTTCTTTGATTTCATCAAACGAAATAGTAGTAGGATCCGAAAAGAAAATGGAGTTTATTTTGCCTCACTGGTTATTTCCATTGTTGCTTTCTATGTCATCCTTTCCCTTGGAGAACAGGATGTTATGATATATCTAAAGACCATTGAGAGCGATGCAGTAGCTAAGCTTTTATTAATGATTTCCATGCTATATATCCTTTCATTATTCTTCGTATTTTTCTTAGTTTATTTTGCTAATCGGTACCAATTACAACGTCGCAGTCATGAATTTGGAATATATTTGATGATGGGAATGAAAAGCAGCAGATTGTTTGCAATGATTATGGGAGAAACATTGTGGAATGGTTTAATAGCTTTGCTTATTGGAATTCCAATTTCCTTATTTTTAACGGAGATAATTAGTCTTACAACTTCTAGACTTATTGGGATGGGAATCATCGGTCATCAGTTTCATATTTCATGGACAGGTTTAGGGTTAACTATACTTGGTTTCATTATGGTACAATTATTGGCTATGTTTATTCTTAGCTTTAGAATGAGCAAAAAGGAACCAGTGGATTTGCTCAATGAACAGAAAGAAAAATCACAAAAAATTCTTTCTCCTGTATGGGGATGGATTAGTTTGATACTTGGAGCAGGTTTGTTATGTGCAGCTTATGTACTTGCAGTTTTATACTTGCGTACTCTTGAGACTTTGATCTTTGCATTAATATTGTTCATTGGCATTAGCGGAACTTTTATGCTATTTCGTGGATTGGGCAGTTTCATTGGACGATGGATAAGACGTAAAAGTAGTTCATCTACAGGACTATTTACATTTACAGGAAGACAACTTCAAGAGAATGTTTTGCATCAATCTAGTTCACTTGCCATATCATCACTCTTAATTCTTTTTGCCATGGTTTGTTTTGCTTTTGGTATTTCTACAATTTTAATTCGAGGTGGAGCATCAAGTAGAACTGCAGACTTTACTTTTAATGGTACAGAAAAAGAAATTGTTTCCGTACTGACATCTGATAAATTGAAACCATATATAAAGGATTATTACCCCATGAGACTTGGTACTTTTGAAACAGAAAATGTTTCTTGGGCAGGATTGGAGGAAGCAGTTTCAAAAGAAGAAAATTCACAGGAAAAAGAATATCTATTAAGGGATTTGTCTTATCAAGATAGACCATATTTAATTGCTGTTTCTAGTTATAATAAGGTACTTGAATCTACCAATAAATCTCCTATTGTATTAGGAAATAATGAAGTTGCAGTATATTCTAATGGTGAGTTTTCATTTTCTCATGGTATATTAAATAAAGTATTAGAAACTAATCCAACAATTTATATAGATGAAAAACCATATAAATTAACATCAACACTGTATACAAGTAATCTTGTTGCAGATCGAGCCATCACTATTTCCTATGCATTGATTGTTTCAGATGATATGTACAATGCGCTGACTGGAAATTTCGAAGAATCAACATTTTTTAATATGGTTCTAGAACCTGATTTTGTTCGTGAAAAAGGATTGATGCAAGCTATGTATAAAGTAGATGATTTACTTAATACATCTGGACTAAAATATGAAAGCTATCTTGCCAGCATGGGAAGACAGTTGTTTTATATAATCGCAGGCAGCTATACCACAATTTATTTAGGTGTAATGTTCCTTATTGTTGCAAACACGGTGCTAGGATTGAAGTTTCTTATGCAGCAAAGAAGCACAAGACATAGATATTCTACCTTATTTATGTTAGGGGCAAGTGTTAAATCTCTGTGTTCATCAGCTAGAATACAAATATGGTGGTACTTTGGTTTGGTGATTGTTGTAGCGCTCATTAGCTCAATTTTTGGTATTTGGTCAATGATAGAAGCTTATGTAGTTATTCCAAAAGAAGCAAACAGCAGCAGTATCATTTTGCTAGCAGGAATTGCACTTATTATCTTTATGATTTTCGAGCTCTGCTACATATGGATGATTCAGAGAAATAGTGATGAAGAGATAAAGAAATTAAAAGAAATTTGATAGGAGGCTGAAGCTTGGAAAAGATAGTTATTGTTGAGGATGATATTTTTTTACGTGCTGAGTTACAAAATATATTAGAGAAAGAGGGATACTCTGTAGAGTGTATCTCTTCTTTTGATACTGCTTTGGAAGATATTATTTTGGTATCTCCTTCACTAATTATATTAGATTTGAATTTACCCAAGCTTTCTGGATTTGATATTTGTCGGGCACTTAAGGCTAGAGGAATAGGCCCCATTTTGGTACTGACTTCACGTAATCAACTTCGTGATGAGTTGCATGCATTAGAATTAGGTGCAGATGATTACTTAACAAAGCCCTGTCATCCTAAACGTCTAATTGCTAGAATTCAAAAGTTGATTCATCTCTATGCGAATATGCGGGTTCTGTTAGATGCTGGTGATTTTCAATTAGATGAGAATACAAATATATTATATGCTGGCGAAGATTCTATTTCATTATCGGAGAATGAAGGAATTATTATGAAAACCTTGATGAAAGCCTCTCCTTCGGTAGTAAAAAAAGAGGAGCTTTTTAGCTTATTATGGGGAAGCAGTGACTATGTTGATGAGAACATATTGCAAGTAAATATGACTAGGTTACGTAAGACACTTGAAACAATTGGATTATCTAATAAAATCAAGACAATTAGAGGAATCGGCTATCAGCTAAAAGGAGGTAATTGTGAATGAAGCCAAGAGATTGGACTAATATTTTAAAGGAATCAGCTTCTTGGATAGTATTTCTTTGTATAAGTGATGCTTTTTTCATTTTTATGGCCTGGTTAGCATACCCAGAAACATTTGGACTTTTAGTTGGTGTCATGGTTATTTTTTCTGCAATTAGTATTATTTTTGGTATATTACTTGCTTTCAAAAAACAGAAAAAACAACACAAAGCCTTCTATGATTTCCTTCAAGAACCCTCATTGGATCATGAATGTTTATTTATAGAATCCATTGGTGAATCTCATAAGGAAGAAGTGAGCTATCTAGCTAATAAGCTGAGGATACAAAATGATCAAATAGATGATGCAAAACTGAAATTCATAGACTATGAAGAGTTTATTGAAAGTTGGGTTCATGAGATAAAGAGACCTATTTTTTTAGAAGCATTGATTTTGGAAAATCGTAGGGAAGAAATGTCGCAGCTAGTGTATCAAAGACTTGAGCATGCAAGAATTAATATTAGTGATAATGTTGAACAGATACTATTTTATGCAAGATTACAGTCAGCTCATGTTGACTATCTCTTGGAGAGGGTATCGCTAAATATGTGTTTTGAAGATGTACTGTTGGAACTCCAAGCATTACTTGATGAGAAAGAAGTTCAAGTTATTTCTAAGATTGATGATGTACCAATCTTATCAGATAAAAAAACACTTCAGTTCATTTTTACACAAATATTGGTTAATGCAATAAAATACTCTAATGAAAAGATTGAGAGCTTTATATGGATAAAAACTGGATTTGACAGTGTAAAAAATAGATATTATTTTAGAATCTCCGATAATGGTATTGGAGTATTGAATTCTGATCTCCCTTTTATTTTTGATAAAGGATTTACAGGAGATAATTCTAATCAAAGTAAGTCTAGTGGAATAGGATTGTATCTAGTAAAGAAATTATGTGATAATTTGCAGATTGAAATTGAAGTTGAGTCTGAGCATGGAAAGGGTTTTGCAATCCAATTGTTATTTCCGATAATTGAGCATTGAGGGAAAACTAATGCAAACTCACGTAAAACAGGTATATTAGTTTACAGTCTATAATGATAAATGTTATTCAATTTAATTAAAAGGCGTTCAAGAATTGAATGTCTTTTTTCAAGCTCTAATTATTTAAAGGATTAGTAATATGATACTTATTACCCTACGTTCTTCAACAATATAAAGAAATCAGCATGCTATACATCTTCAATAAAATTTGCATGCTGAAATTATATTTTTTATTAAAATGCAATAATATACTCTCACAAAGAAATTGAGGAAACTTTTTACCACGCTTAGTTAAATATTCTCTAGCATTATCATTTTTAGGGGACGATTCATAATTATATCTTAAGTAATTTAGATTATAATACTAACATATCAAGAAAAAGATGTGAAGAATAGCCACTTCAAGCTATAGCTAAAATGTTGCTGCAAAAATAGCCTATGCATTCTGTGAGCTAGCAAGAGAGCTACGGATTCTAAATTATTTATGATACTTTCCTGTACACTCTATAATATCAATCTCAATTACAGCAGTACCCTTAATCATGTTATCAGGAAGATCACTCCCAGCAAATTGTGGTGTGTATTTCTCAACCAACTTATTCAGCACTTCACGTTTATAATCCAAGTCTTCAAGCGTCGAAGCATTTCCAATAATAACAACACTATTGTACTCTGCCTCAGTGTCGCAGGCATTTTCTATATTGTCAGTCAAAAGACCAAGCAGTTCATCAACCTCAAAACATGCTTTAGGATTTCGATTTAGATTATCGATTTTTTGTCCTTTTGGTAGACCATGCATATAAATTTTATTATTGTAGTAAACAAAATGCATAGCAACCACATATGGATAGCCATTCTCATTGATAGTAGCGAATCGTCCAGTATCCGCACGATGAAGTAGATCGTCAATCTGCTCCGATGTTAATTGAAATTTCTTCATTCTATATTGCATAATTTCATTATCCTCCTTGTATTTTGAACTTGATCGTTATTCAAGAATAAATATGTACTTGATGTACAATCAAACATATTATATCGTATAAGTGTACCTATTAAAAGATACACTTATACGATATAATATATGGTACACTTTTATAGATGTACCACTTTTAAGCTTGATCTATCTCTGAAAATAATAAATGATCAACTTCATTCAATTCACAATTCACGATGCACAATTCACAATTGTGGATATTTCTCAGTTATTACTGAGAAATTTAAAATTGATTTTGGAGTGGCGAACAGTGTTCGCCATGATTACTAGCAATTATATTGCTAGTCAAAAACAAATTTAAAGAAATTATTTTGTCTAAAAATAATTTCAACCATAATTGTGCATTGTGAACTGTGAATTGTGCATTATTCTAAATTGTTAACCGATATTTAGATATATATTAAATTTTAGAGTATTTTATTTATAGAGTATAATGGAGGTTATAATTATATGATTTACATTCAAGGAAATTCAGATGTTCCAATATATCTTCAAATCTATCATCAAATCAAAAATGACATTGAAGAAGGAAATATTTTACCAAGAGAACGACTTCCAGGTATTCGTACACTAGCTCAAAGGTTAGGGGTTGCACGTAATACTGTTAATCAGGCCTATACCCAGCTAGCTGTTGAGGGATACATTCAAGCAAGACATGGGGCAGGGTTTTTTGTTCTAGACATTTCAAATGAATTTGCAGATAGGAATTACGTGCCGCAGGATATAAATACTTCATCTGTTGAAAGAATAGAAGTGAAACAACCTGTAAGCCTATATGATTTTCAGTATGGTGCATTTCCTTATGAGCAATTTCCTTTTAAGTTATGGCGAAAATACACCTCTCAAATTCTCTTATCATCAGAAAAAGAAGTATTTAATCAGTATCCAGATAATCAGGGTGATTTGCTGTTACGACAAGAAATCAAAAAACATCTGTATAAATCAAGAGGTATGGTTTGCTCTGAAGAACAAATTATCGTTGGTTGTGGGTTACACCATTCGCTAGATATTTTGTGCAAGCTTCTGGCTAAAGAAAACAACAGGATTGCTATGGAGGAGCCTGGCTATAATGGTGCAAGGGATGTATTTATCAACAATAATTATAATCTACATTTGATCCCAGCCAGTAAAGAGGGGCTTAGCATCTCATCCATTTACCATTCTGGCGTATGTGCTGCCTATGTAACACCTTCACATCAATTTCCTTACGGAACCGTGATGTCAATTTCTCAGCGCAAGGAGCTACTTAATTGGGCAAATGCTAATGATGCATATATCATTGAGGACGATTATGACAGCGAGCTCAGATATGATGCTAATCCAGTGCCAGCGCTCCATTCCTTAGACACCAACGACCATACTATCTATATCGGAACTTTTTCAAAGTCTCTTTCTCCTTCTCTGAGGATGAACTATATGGTGCTGCCAGTACAGCTGCTGACTACATATTGTAACATGTTTCGTTCCTATAGTTCCCCTGTATCATGGCTGACACAACGTGTTTTAGCCGCATATATGATGGATGGAAATTATGAGCGGCATATTCGAAAAATGTGCATCACATATAAAAGGCGTCATGATGTATTTGTACAGGAAGCAACAAAAATGTTTGGAGACAAGGTAATTTTACATGGTCGCGGGGCAGGGCTGCATTTCGTTTTGGAGTTTACAGATGGTGAGGAACAGGATTGGCTTATTAAGCAGGCAGAAAAAGTGGGAGTCAAAGTATATTCTATGATTCCATTCTGGAATAACAGGAATGATTGTCCAAGAAATATTATATTTGCAGGATATAGCTTACTGAGTGAACAACAGATACGAGAAGGTATTGCATTGCTGCAATCTGCATGGTTCAGCGCAGTATCAAAATGAAAATTGAATGGTGAAATTTAGGAAGAAGAACTAGGTAAAAGAAAGGTATACTAAAGATATAATAAGACAAGGAGGTTGATTCATATGAAAAATATTGCATTTTATCCGACGTCCATCGGTTTGATTGGCATTGTGGAAAAAAGCGGTGTAATTACTGAACTCTTTTTTGGCAAAGAATATCAGCCTACAGATAGCACGGAGTTGGAAACTCCATTGCTGAAAGAAGCGGCACGTCAGTTAGAAGAGTACCTTGACGGTAAACTCAAGTCCTTTAACTTACCTCTTGCCCCAGAAGGTACTGATTTTCAGCAAAAAGTGTGGGTTGCTCTACGAGAGATACCCTATGGTGAAACACGTAGCTACAAGGAGGTAGCGGAAACGATCGGACGACCCAAAGCATCCCGTGCAGTGGGGACAGCCAATAATAAAAATCCGATTTTAATCATTACACCATGTCACCGGGTTATTGGTGCAGATGGAAAGCTTGTCGGCTACGCAGCGGGACTTGGGGTTAAAGAAAAACTATTGGAAATGGAAAAGACCAATGCAAATGGTTAAAACAAAGTATTTTGAATATGGCAGTACAGAATTAAATTACCTTGCATCTGTTGACCCCGTTCTTGGTGCTACAATCAGGCATCTTGGACGGATGGAACGCCAGGTGATTCCAGATCTTTTTCCGGCCCTCGTCTATGCTATTATCGGACAACTTATATCTGCTCGTTCAGCAAGCACCGTTTGGTTAAGAATACAGGATACCTTTGGCGATATTACACCAGAAAATCTATCCCTTTATACAGCTGACGAGATTCAAGCCTGTGGTATGACAATGAAAAAAGCAACGTGTATTCATAATATTACAAAAGGCATTATACAAGGGCAATTTGATCTCTCTGCTTTGAATACTTTGTCCGATGATGAGGTCATTAAACGGTTAATATCCTTGCCTGGTATTGGGCGCTGGACGGCTGAAATGATTCTTCTAAATTGCATGGAACGTCCTAATGTGGTTAGCTGGGGTGATCTCGCTATACGTCGAGGTATGCAGAGGCTGTACGACCTCCAAGAACTTACTAAACAACAGTTCGAAGAATATCGAAAATGCTATTCGCCATATGGTTCGGTGGCCTCTATTTATTTGTGGAAAACTTCCTTTGAAAAGGATTATCAGATGAATGAGAAAAGGAGATGATACAACTATGGAAATGATTCGTGAACAACTCATGGGACTTGCAGAGGAAGATTACCGAAAGTTTTCCTCCAGACTTTTGCCAAATATCGATACAGTACTTGGTGTTCGATTGCCGCAACTTCGCAAGCTGGCAAAGCAAATTGTAAAGGAAGATTGGCGCAGATACCTGAACACTACAGAGAGTGACTACTTTGAAGAAATAATGTTGCAGGGCATGGTAATTGGGTACGCACCCTGTGAAGTGGAAGAACGGCTCTCATATATAAACAGCTTTGTGCCTAAAATTGACAACTGGTCAGTATGTGATAGCTTTTGCACTGGGCTTAAGTTTACAGCGGAAAATCGGGATCGTGTTTGGGACTTTTTACAGATGTATTTTCGTTCTGCTCAAGAATATGAGATTCGATTTGCTGTGGTAATGTTGCTGTCCTATTATATAGACGAGGAATATTTAAGTCGTGCGTTAGATATATTGGATACCGTCAAGCATGAGGGTTATTATGTTAAGATGGCTGTTGCTTGGGCCCTTTCCATTTGTTATATTAAACTGCCGGAGCAGACTATGATCTATTTGAAGCAGAATACATTAGATGATTTCACATATAATAAAGCATTGCAAAAAATCACAGAATCCTACCGTATAGATAAGGAAACTAAAGAGATAATCCGTAATATGAAACGAAAATAAAAAAGAAGGTGGTATACATGCTATTCAGCAATGAAGAAAAATGGAAGGCTGCCATTGAGTGTGATTCATTCTATGACGGCCAGTTTTTTTATGGAGTGAAAACAACCAGCATTTTCTGTCGGCCCTCCTGTAAATCAAAAAGTCCCAAAAGAGATCATGTGGTATTTTTTGATACGGCAGAGCAAGCTCATGCTGCTGGATTTCGCCCTTGTAAGCGGTGCAGACCGGATCTTTTGGAATTTGAACCCAAAAGGGAGACTGTGGAAAGAATTAAAAAGGTAATTGATGAATTTTATACTGATCCCAAACAGCTTAAAGAGGAAATTGATGGACTTGGTATTAGCAAAAACAGCATGATCCGGTTATTTCAGGATCAGTTAGGCATGACTCCAGTGCAATATATTAATAAGCTGCGCATTGAAAAGGCAAAGGAGTTTTTGGCGAACTCACAGGATACAATTCTATCCATTGCTTTGCAATGTGGCTTTGGCAGTCTCTCAACATTTTATAATTTCTTTCGACGTTTAGTAGGTATGTCGCCTACACAGTACAGTAAGCTTTTTGCTGGAAAGGAAGATGAGAAATGATTCTTAGTGCAAGTCGTCATACGGATATTCCGGCCTTAAATTTGGAGAGCAGATATATATATAGATGTACCACTTCTAAATTTGATTTATCACTGAAAACAGTTAACATTTATTGGTGTTGCCACTAATACTACTAAATTCACAGTTCACAGTGCACAATTCACAATTGTGGACATTTCTCAGCTGCCACTGAGAAATTTAAAATTGATTTTGTAGCGGCGAACAGTGTTCGCCACATAACTAGCAATATAAAATTGCTAGTCAAAAAATATGTTTTAGGAAATTATTTTTCTAAAAAAATAATTTCTTTCTTAACTGTGCATTGTGAATTGTGCGTTGTGAATTAATATATCAAACTGTAACCCATATTCAGACATACATTAAATTTTAGAGTAATATACCTATATAATGTCTTAACTTTGTTTAACTTTAATAAAGCAAATGTCGTTAACCAACGTCTTTTAGTTTCAATAGAAACTGAAAGACATTCTTTATACCAACAAAATTTATTTAGACCATTAATTATCAAAAATATAATCAACAAGAATAAGGAAAATGTAGAATATAATAGATTGCTCTTAATTGATAACAAGGAGATATTCCTCTCATTACAAACCTTACAACAACTGTAAGTGTTAATTGGTGAATTTTTATTATATAGCATTTATAAGAAAAGTTATAGTATAAAGTAGACTATAAAAATTAAACTTAAAAAACTTTATACTAATGGGGATTTTATGGAGGTTTTTAATATGGAATTGCATAAACTAATTGCAGAAGGAAATACAGCAAAGTTATACCAGTGGGAAGATAAGGCAGTTAAGTTATTTCATAAAGAAGCAGCTGAAGGTGAAGCACATTATGAAGCAGCAAAGCAAGAATATGCATATAACTGCGGGTTGTCTGTTCCAAAGATATATGATGTTACATTAATTAATGGAAGACAAGCGATTGTTATGGAATATGTTGAGGGAGAGTCTCTAGGGAGTTTAATTTACAAGGATATGAAACAAGCAGAATATTATATGGGATTAGCAATTGAAACACAAATGAAAGTTCATGCAGTGACCGCTGAAAATTTTCAACCAATGTCAGAAAAGCTTAAAGAAAAGATAAATGCTGCTATAGGTCCAAGTCATATGACTAAACAAAGGCTGTTAGATAAAATGAATAAAATTTCTTATGGAAATAACCTTTGTCATGGTGATTGTCATGTATTCAATCTTATAAAGACAAAAGATAAGATTGTAATAATTGATTGGGTTGACTCATCCTGCGGTAATATAGCCGCTGATGTGTATCGTTCCTATCTTCTATATTTGCAATTTTCTGTGGATTTGGCTGAATTATATCTCCGTCTTTATTGTGGAAAGAGTCATTTAAGCAAAGAACAAATATTTTTATGGGAGCCTATTTTGGCTTGTGCAAGGCTTGCTGAAAATGTTTCTGATGATAAAGCTAAGCAGCTGCTTGAAATTGTTAATCAATATAGTGTTGAGTGAAAGATATGTGTCATTTTTGATTAATATGTTTTGTTACAATGAATTAAATGCATTAACTACTCAAGAGAATTAGGTAAATAAGTGCATTAATATAATTTATTTACATTAAATACAAAAGGTGATATAATTAAAAAAAGATTGAAGGAGGGAAGTAAGTTATGAAACCAGCTAATTGCTAATATTAATTTTAAATTAATATGTATTTTATAATGAGTTTTAAATTTGCCTAATTATATTTAGGTTTTGTTGTTGTGCTCTTTATGGAATAAGGCATTTAGAAGGTAACTTACTTTACTGAAATTCAATATTATAATTTATATAGTGTTTCAAATAGTTATTTTGAAATGTTAAGCTAGAGTTTTTGAGAAATTCTGCAATTAGGTATATAGGAATAATGGATGCTTTTATTTACATCCGTAATTTTTGTTTATATCTAAGTTTAAATAAATTATAATAACAAAGCATTTTAGGCCGTAAGAAGAATCCATCTTCTTATGGTCTTTTTATTTTAAAGTTTTTGAAAATTTCATAATAGTATAAGTGGTTAAGATTTTTTCTGCCTATCCATAAGATGCTGATTTAAAGTATGGATGAAAGAAGGAATTTTTATGTTTGAATTATCATTAAATGGTATAAAAAAATATATGGATGCTACCCTTATTCTTGAAGATATAACTTTTCAAGTTTATGCAGGAGAAAGGGTTGGCATAGTAGGTGCAAATGGAAGTGGCAAGAGCACCATTCTTAAATTAATAGCAGGAATAGAACCAATGAATTATTGCGTTGGTTACCCAGGTGCTACAAGCCCTGGATATGATGAAGGATTTATTTCCATTCCTAGAGAAGCCACTAGAGCTTATCTTGAACAAATACCTCAATATCATGAAGATTTGAAAGTTATTGATGTGTTAAATTTAGCTTTTGAGGAAGCTCACAGCATAGAAAAAGAAATGCATAAATTAGAAGATAAAATGAAAGCTTTAGAAGGTGATAAACTAGAAAAAGTGTTGAAGCAATATAGTGATTTAGTTCAACTATATGAGGTTAAGGGAGGATATGATATAGAGGAAAAGTTAGGCAAGATTTGTACTGGGCTAAAATTTGATGATAGCTTTTTAAATAAAGATTTCAGCCTATTAAGCGGCGGGGAAAAAACTACAGTAGTACTTGGGAAGCTTTTGATTGATAACCCAGATATATTACTATTGGATGAACCTACAAATCATCTGGATATGGATTCCATTGAATGGCTCGAAGGCTATCTTAAAGCTTATAAAGGAATTGTAATTATTGTATCTCATGATAGATATTTTTTAGATAATGTAGTAACAAAAATAGTAGAAATAGAGGATATGAAGTCTATAGCTTATAAGGGCAATTATTCTTCTTATGCTAATCAGAAAGAAGAAAATATGAGAATTCAATATGAGAATTTTAGAGAACAGCAAAAGAAGATAAATACTATGGAGAAGACCGTAAAGGATTTAAGAGATTGGGCTATGAGAGCTGATAATAATAAATTTTTTAGAAGAGCTGCCAGTATACAAATAAAGCTTGATAAAATGGATAAAATAGAAAAACCAATTTTTGAAAAACAAAATATGAAACTAAATTTAAAATCTGCACAGCGGTCAGGTAATGAGACTATCAAAGCCATAGAACTTTCTAAAAGGTTTGAAGATAAGGTTATTTTTAAGGATGCAAATTTATTGATTAATTTTGGTGAAAGAGTTGCATTAATAGGTCCCAATGGATGCGGAAAAACCACTTTCTTAAAACTGCTCTTAGGTGAAGAACATCCTGATGATGGAGTAGTAGAACTAGGAGCAAATGTTATGGCAGCATATTTACCACAGAAAATAACTTTTAAAAATGAAGACCTCACTGTGCTAGAGTGCTTTAGAGAAGATATTTCTATATTGGAAGGAAAAGCACGGGAATATCTGTCGAAGTTCATGTTTTATGGCAAAAGTGTATTTAAAAAAGTAAAACATTTGTCAGGAGGAGAGAAGATTAGACTAAAGTTAGGTAAACTATTGTATGAAGATGTAAATCTATTGATACTAGATGAGCCAACTAATCATCTTGATATTGATTCAATAGAAACCTTTGAGGAAGCTTTGGAAGAGTTTAAAGGAACCATATTCTTCATTTCTCACGACAGGTATTTTATCAATAAAATTGGTGAAAGAGTTATTGCTGTTGAGGATAATGCACTAAAAAGTTATTCTGGTAATTATGATTATTATAAAAGTATAAAGGATGAGCTGAGTTTGATGGCGACTAAAGAACCTGTGATAAAGGCTGAAAAAATTAAGAAGCCAAAGAATATTGATGAAAGTAAAAAGAAGGAAGCAGAAAAGGCTAAGGCTTTAACAAGAGTTGAAAGTCTTGAAAATGAAATAAGAGAACTTGATTTAGCTATGTCTAACAGTCTATTAGATTATGAAGAGCTTAATAAGTTGTACTGTAGGAAAGAGGAATTAAATAAAGAATTGGATATAGCTATGGAACTGTGGTTAAGTCTTGAGAATTAATAGTGGAGTTCATGAAATTCACTATTATAAAATGAAAGAAGTAAAAAGGACTAGGAGAGAAATCACTTAGTCCTTTTTAAAATTTTTTTGGTTATAATCTTTACTCCAAAATAAAAATATTATATATTAATATAGTTAAATTTATTTTACAAATGATTAGAAGTGAGGGAACATGAGATTAGATAAATTTTTAGCAGAATCAGCAGTTGGAACACGGAAAAATGTTCGAAATTATATTAAAGAAGGGGCTGTTAAAGTCAATGGACAAATTGTAACAGAACCTATAATGGAAATTAGTGAAAGTACTGATGTTATTGAGTATCTCGATAATGTGGTTGCCTATACAGGAAAAGTATATTATATGTTTCATAAACCAGAGGGATGTATTACTGCAAGGAAAGATGCAGTAAATGCAACAGTTTTTGATTTTTTTGAGGGAGTTAACACCAATGGAATATTTCATGTTGGAAGGCTGGATAAGGATACGGAAGGATTATTGCTGTTTACCAATGATGGAGACTTTAATCATAAATTGATGTATCCAGAAAAGCATGTTGAAAAGAAATATTTTTTTATTGCATTAGGTTCTCTAAGTGAAGAGGATATAAAAAAGTTAGAAGAAGGTATTTCTATAGGAGAAGGTGAAGCATTGACGAAGCCTGCCAAAATAGATGAGGTAATATGTGGAACATATAAAGAATTTGAACAGGAAATAGATATTAGAAAGTTCTACAACATAGATTCAAATCACTATGAACAACCAGTTGTATCCGGATATCTCACAATTTCAGAAGGACGTAAACATCAGGTAAAACGCATGCTAAAAGCAGTAGGTTGTTATGTGGTTTATTTAAAGAGGATCTCCATCGGAGAGTTAATGTTAGATGAAACACTTAAAAAAGGCCAGTATAGAATGTTAGAAGAAGATGAGATTCAAAAGTTATTGGTAGAAGTATAATTTTTAGAGTATTTTGTGGAACAAAACATTTAATTTAACAAAGATTAAAATTGATCGCTGATTAAGAATTTTTAATTTCTTAATTGACGGTCTTTTGATTTTTAAAGATTAGAAATTTCATTTGGACATACATTTTGAAATGTCAGTAAATGAAAAGCATAAGGAAATCTGTTTTAATCATCCTATAACAGGGATAACACATACACTATATTTTAAAAGTCCAGAATTGGTGGAATTTCCAGCTGGTGAAGGGGAAAAACATAGTTTTTACATTATGCAGTCGATGTATGAAATAGAGCCTGCTTTGCCACAAGGTGATACTCTAGAGGTTGGAAGCAGTATCCAATACACAGAAATACCAGAGGAAGAGTTCAGCCCTACTGCTACCTCATCCTTTGGCATTATGGGTGGGACAGACGGTCATACTACAATTTTTGTTTCAAAAAATGGAGAAGAAAAAACTATACTATGTGGCTTGCACAAACTGCCACTACATAGTTGTTTTTCTGTTCCAAGTTTTCAAAAGGAAAATACCTCACACTTTGTCATTGAGGGAGTTAATATAGAAAAACATATTATTTTGCCACCTGCTTTTACAACTGGGTGGCAAATTTTATGTATTTTATAGTGTTCGGAATTTCGTATCTGCAATATTATACTAATATCAACTTTATCTAGCTTATTTTGATAAAATATTAAAAATTCTAATTGTTAGAATTTGAACTCAACTTTCTCCAAAGTGTACTACGACTAATACCCAATCTTTTAGCAGTTCGTTCTTTATTTTGTCCTTCTTCCTTTAAAACTGCTTGTATTATATCATAATTAATTTCGTCCAATGTTTTATTAAGGGTAAAAGAAGTTCCTTTATCAGAAATGGCGGCAAAATCTAGTTGCTCCTGTGATAATATATTGAATACCTGATCTTCAGAGATATATGAACCTTGCGTTAAAATTACCAATTCACTTAGTATTCGGTAAAGTTGATTTAGGTTGTCTTTCCAAGGGAAATTTTTCATCAATGACAGTGCTTTAGGTTCCATTCCAATAATTTGTTTACCTAAAGATGTATTAAGTTTATTTATATATAAAGCAATTATACTAGGTAATTCTGTTATTCGTTCACGAAGAGGTGGTAGGAATAACTGTAGACAAGATAGTTTGTTTTTTAAATAATCTAAAATTTCAACTTTTTCTGAATTGCAATTAAGAACTACTGAAAAAATCAATCGATTACGCTTGGCTAAGTTAGAATGAGAAAAAAAATCAATTAGTTTATCAAACTGTGATAAATCTAAAGCAGTAATATCTTTAAAAAAGATTGTTTTTCGAAGGTCATATAGTGGAGAATTTTCTTGAGATAATAGTGAATGCCACTGATGAGCATTTATATTGGAACAATTTATTGTATATAAAGGCGATTTACTATAAGGTCCATTCTTATAAATTATAGTTGCTGCTTTCTCCTTTCCCGTTCCACTTTCGCCAATAATTAATACAGGATAATGTGTACGACTGTATTCTTCGATTTGTTTACGAACCATACCAATATAATTAGAACTACTAAAATCTGTTTTGAATACTTCTGAGTGATTAGATTCAGCATTATAAATGGAGAAGGCTGAATCTTGAATTAGTGCAATTTTTTTCTTTGCAATTCTAATTGCAGTGTACTTTTCGCCATCGTAAAAACAGAAAGTACTAGTTATAGTAAGAACGTAGTAGTTATCTATTATTGTTTCAATTATTTGTTCGGAAACAGATAAAAGAGAATCTAGATGATTGTTTACTGTATTTATTATATTATCTTGAATATCTGAATCTGCTATATAAGAAAACCATATCTCACCATTTGGATCATAAATAATAAGATTATCTTCACTGTTTGTTATTATTTTTTGAAAAATTTCCTTTTGTTTATGAACATAGTGCATAGATTGAACAAGTTGTATAGCTTTATCTAAAGAAGAGTTGACACTTTCAATACTGGAGGAAATTAGAATATAATTCAATCCTAATTGCTCAGCTACAGTAGATCCAATCATATCACACAATACTAAATCATATTTACTGTCTTTTAATTTTGTAAGAACAGGAAAAACATCGCTTTCACTATTGAAGGTTATAATATCTAGTTTGTATTGAAGTAAGTCACATAACACTTTTGCACAATCAGTTATGGTTGAGAATCCTATTATGGCGAATTTTGCATCAGATAGTTCGGCAGTTTTGATAGCACGTAACACATCATATACGGATATTGATATTTCAATCACTGGAACTTCAACAGTGGAACGAAGTAAGTCTGCAGTACCCCCACGTGAGATAATAGCATCATAATTTTCATATGCATGTTCTTTTGCAATTTGAACACCAGTATTTAAATCGCCAGTCTCAACTGAAAGGATAATA
Organism: Clostridium sp. UBA6640; assembly: GCF_002455975.1. Taxonomy (GTDB): domain Bacteria; phylum Bacillota; class Clostridia; order Clostridiales; family Clostridiaceae; genus Clostridium_J. Next base: position 13,375 of record NZ_DKLM01000151.1, on the reverse strand, counting down.
TCATTACGATCTTTTGAAATTTTACGTAAGATTTCAGCTAATCCTTCATAAGGGGCGATTGCCAATAATTTAACTTTTTTCATTTAGTAAGCTCCTTTTCAAATTCAATTTAAAACTATTATATAACTTTTTTTAGAAAAATCCAATTATATTGGTTTCAAATTAGAACATTTTTTTGACTAAAGAAAGGTTGAAACTCGAAAATAATATATATATTATTAGAATTAAGAAAAGATATTAATTATTGTTTCAAAATGAAATAAAAAGGGAGGGGTATAATATGAGTTATCAAATGAAAATACCTGCCAATTTGTACGGCGGAGAAGGGAGTATTACTCAGCTTAAGAATATACTAAAAGATGAATCGGCAAATAAGGTGATTATTTTTACGGATAAAGGAATAAAAGAAACTGGTCTACTTGACTTGCTATACAAAATTTTAGATGAAACAGATATAGAATATTTTGTATATGATGATATTAAACCAGAGCCTAGTTATAAAGATATTGAAAAAGTCCAACAAGAAGCACAAGATTACAAAGCTGATATGATTATTGGTTTTGGTGGAGGAAGCGTTATGGACACTGCAAAGGTATATTCAGTCTTATTTGATGCTTCTTATAACATGAAAGATTTACTCGATACTCCTAGTATTGCTAAAAAGAATATTAAGACCATTATGATACCAACAACATGTGGAACAGGATCAGAAGCCACTTGCAATGCAATTGTAGCTGTTCCAGAAGAGCAGACCAAAAAAGGAATAGTAAACAATGTTATGATTCCTGATTATGTAATTTTAGATCCTCAAATGATTCGAAAATTACCACAACAAATTATAGCTGCCACAGGTGTCGATGCACTTGCACATGCAGTAGAATGCTTTACTTCCAATAAAGCAACACCACTTTCGGATAATTTTGCACTTGAAGCGGCTAAACTAATTTTTGGGAACATAAGAGAGGCATATAATGAACCTGATAACATGAAAGCAAAAGAGGCAATGATGTTAGGTGCATTTTATGGTGGGGTTGCAATTACAGGAAGTGGAACAACTGCAGTACATGCCTTATCTTATCCTTTGGGGGGTAAGTATCATATTTCTCATGGTGTTTCAAACGCAATACTCTTTACAGTGGTTATGGAGTTTAATAAAGAGGCTTGTGCCGACCAACTTGCTGAAATATGTGATGCTATTCATCCTGAATATTCAAACAAAAGTGTGAATGATAAGGCGCAATATGTTATTGACCAGATTGTAGATGTGGTTAAAGTGACAAATATTCCAGTAAATTTAAATGAATTTGGAATTCAGATTGAGGACTTAGAGTTCTTAGTGAAAGCTGGAAGCGAGCAAAGAAGATTACTAGATAATAATAGAAAAGAATTAAGTAAAAAAGACATTGAGGAAATATATTTAAAAGTTATTAGGTAGGTGTGACTTATATGAGTAAAAAACCGATTATAGGAATTACTATGGGAGACCCTGCAGGAAATGGATCTGAACTTTCTGTACAAGCTCTGTCAAAATTAGATTTTTATGAACGTTGCAGACCTTTCGTTATTGGTGATGCAGCTTGCATTGAAGAAGCAGTTGAAATATTAAATTTGAAAGAAATATTAACAGTAAATCCTATTAAAGCCATTAAAGATGCACAATATAAATTTGGTGTGATAGATGTGCTGGATATGAAATTGGTTAATATGGATAAAAAAGAATTTGGAAAAGTACAAGCAGTCTGCGGGGAGGCAGCATTTCAATATGTAAAGAAAGCAATTACCCTGGCTGTTGATGGAGAAATTGATGCTACAGTAACTAATGCTATAAATAAAGAAGCAATGAACTTGGCCGGACATCATTATTCTGGTCATACAGAAATATATGCAGAATTTTCTAATGCGAAAAGTTATTCTATGATGTTAGCACATGATAATCTGCGAGTAGCACATGTTTCAACCCATGCTTCACTTCGACAGGCTTGTGATGCTGTAAAAAAAGAACGAGTACTGGAAGTTATACGTTTGGCTAATAAAGCATGTAAGGCTCAAGGGATAGAAACTCCTAGAATCGCCGTAGCAGGATTAAATCCTCATGCTGGTGAAAATGGATTGTTTGGAAGAGAAGAGATTGAAGAAATACAGCCAGCAATTGAACAGGCCTTGAAAGAAGGGATATTTATTCCAGATAAACAGCCAATGCCATCAGATACAGTTTTTTCTAAAATGGAAGGTGGTTGGTATGACATCGTTGTAGTAATGTATCACGATCAGGGGCATATTCCATTGAAATTAAAAGGATTTGTATACAATAAGGAAGAACAAAAATGGGATGCTGTTTCTGGTGTGAATATTACTTTAGGTCTTCCAATTATTCGAGTATCTGTGGATCATGGCACTGGATTTGATCAAGCTGGAAAAGGCACCTCAAGACCAGATAGTTTAATGAATGCCATAGATTATGCTATTCAATACGCAAGCAATAAATAGGAGGAATAAATGGCAAAATTATTAATTATCGCAGACGACTTTACTGGAGCGCTTGATACAGGTATTCAGTTTAAAAAATGTGGAATTCCTACACAGGTTTTTACTAATTGCGAATTAGATATTGAAGAAATAAAATCAAACACAGAAGTTCTAGTAGTAAATACAGAATCGAGGGCTCTTTCAAAGGAACAAGCATATGAATCAGTAAAAAAAATATCCCATTGGGCAATTGAACAGGGTATAGAGATAATCTTTAAAAAAACAGACTCAGTTCTACGAGGTAATATTGGAATTGAGCTTCAAGCAGTTGTTGATGCTAATCCTCTTGAAACACTTTTCTTTTTGCCGGGACATCCCGAAATAGAAAGAATAACAAAGAATGGAGTATGTTTTGTTTCAGGAGAACTGCTAGAAAATAGTGTATTTGGAAATGACCCTTTTAATCCAGTAACAAAATCATATATACCAGACATTATAAAAGAACAAAGTGATATTAGTGCTGTCAGTATAAATAATAAAGAATCTATTGATAATCATATAGTAAATCAATCTAAGATTGTTATATGTGATACCTTGAGCGTAGAAGATATTGATAAACGGTTAGATGAATTAATACAACAAAATAAATTAAAGCTAATAGCTGGCTGTGCAGCACTAGCTGGCCGATTAGCAAAAAAGCTATCATTTAATCGAAATGGAATTAAATCATTTAAAAAAACAGAAGGGTTATATGTAGCTTGTGGAAGTTTAAACGAAATAACGAAAAAACAAGTAGAATATGCAGAAAAACGCGGATTTATTCGTAAGCACTTAACTCCTGAGCAAAAATTACAATCAGATTATTACGAAACATTAGAAGGAAAAAAATTTTTAAACGAAATTCTAGAACTCTGTAAAGAAAACAAAAAAATAATAGTTGATACTTTTAATGTTAATGAAAATACTAATGACTATTTAGAGACATATAATGTATCTCCAGATGAAGTTAGATTTGTTATTCCAAAGGCTCACGGACGTATTGCAGAAGAAATAATGAGCAGTGGAGTTGATTTCACTATTTTGATGACAGGCGGAGATACTTTAATGGGATATATGAAATCAATAGGTTGTACTCAAATCAAGCCAATATGTGAAATCGAGAAAGGTGTCGTTGTATCGGAAATAGAAGGTAATGGAAATAAACAACAAGTTATTTCCAAGTCGGGAGGATTTGGTACAGAGGATGTTTTTTGTAGAATAGCTGAAAAAATATTAAATATTAAGGGAAGAGAAGTAACATAAAGAAAAATTTAATTAAAAGGAGAATAGCAATATGAAAAAAGTAAAACTTGAGGGAATTATAACTCCAATTTTAACACCTATGAATTCAGATGAGAGTATCAACCTAGATGAATTGGGCAACCAAATCGAACGATTGATTGATGGTGGTGTCCATGGATTATTTCCTTTTGGAACAAATGGTGAAGGATATATTCTTAGTGAAAATGAAAAAATTGAAGTGCTAGAGGCTACTATAGATAAAGCCAATGGGCGTTTGCCTGTTTATGCTGGTTCAGGTTGTATCTCTACTGCTGACACTGTTCGTATGAGTGTGAAGGCACAGGAGTTAGGTGCAGATGTTCTGTCTATTATTACACCAAGCTTTGCCCTAGCTTCTCAGAAGGAACTCTATGATCACTATGTTGAGGTAGCGAAACATGTAGAAATTCCTATTGTACTCTATAATATACCGGCTCGTACTGGAAATAAACTATTACCAGAGACGGTAGCTAAATTGGCTAAGGATGTGGATGTAATTGTTGGAGTAAAGGATTCTAGTGGAAATTGGGACAATCTTCAAGCTTATATTAGTTATACTAATGGGCTAGATAAAGAGTTCTATGTTCTATCAGGTAATGATTCGCTTATCCTACCTTGCTTAAAAGCAGGTGGTTCGGGTGCTATTGCTGGTTGCTCAAATGTTTATCCTCATGTTCTAGCGTCAATCTATGATCTGTTCAAAGAAGGTAAGTTGGATGAGGCACAAGTTGCTCAAGATTCAATTGCTAGTTTCCGTGAAGTATTTAAGTATGGAAATCCAAATACAGTGGTGAAAAAGGCTGTATCTACCTTGGGGTATCCGGTTGGAGATTGTCGTAGGCCATTTAATTACTTGAGTGATGAAGGTATAAAAGCTTTGGAGAAAGTATTAAAAGAAAATTCTGAACTAGGAATGAAGTAAAGGGATACATAAAAAAGTCAGAAAAAAATAACATCTAATTTCCAGAGAAGAGGAGGTACAATATGAAATTTGTTATGACACAAGCCGTTACTTCTGAAGGCTTGAAAATGCTTGACGGAGTATCTGATATTTATGTTGCAAATAATCAAGATCCTAATAATTATCTAGAAGAGATGCAGGATGCAGATGCATTAATTGTGCGTATTGCTAAATGTGATGGTAACGTTATTGAGAATATTCCAAACTTAAAAGTAATCGGACGCACAGGTGTCGGTTATGACACTGTAGATGTAAAAACCGCTACTAAACATGGTATTCCCGTCGTAATAACACCTGGAGCGAATAATCGTAGTGTAGCCGAGCATACAGTTGCTATGATGTTTGCCTTGTCCAAGAATCTAATTGAAGCACAAAATGAAATGATTACTGGAAACTGGGAAATTCGTGGTGCGAAAAAAGCTTTTGAATTGGAAAATAAAACAGTAGGCATCTTAGGCTTAGGAGCTATTGGAAAAGAAACTGTTAAGATTTGTAAAGGATGCGGGATGAAAGTTGCTGGTTATGATCCATTTTTATCACAGAAAGATATTGAAGCTATGGGAGTAGAATTTTTTGAAAATTATGAGGATTTGCTTAAGGTAAGCGATGTGGTTTCAATTCACGTTCCTCTTACTGATTCTACCGAGAATATGATTTCCAGTAAGCAATTATTAATGATGAAAAAAAGCGCTATAATTATCAATTGTAGTAGGGGAGGCATAGTCAACGAAGCTGATTTGGTGGAAGCTCTTAAAAAAGGTACTATTGCTGGAGCAGCATTGGATGTATTCTGTAATGAGCCACCTGAACCTAATGACCCTCTTTTAAATTGCCCGAATTTAGTGATTAGCCCACACTCTGCAGCTCAGACACGTGAAGCTGTTATTAAAATGGCTAAAATGTGTATCGAAGGATGTTTAGCAATAGTAAATGGCAAAAAATGGCCATTTGTTGCGGATCAAACAGTTTATGATCACCCTAAATGGGAAGGAACTGATTGGGCAGAGATATAGATAAATAAGGTTAGTAAATATAGGTAGGTGAACTAGATATCTACTTATCTGTATTTGCTAAGATCCTGTATACTGATTAAAATATATGGTTAAAAAGAACTTTTATTAGACTATATTACGTGTCGTTAGGCATAACTGTGAAATGGAGGAGAAAAATGGATTCAAGTATTATTGCATTAATCATATCAATGATTACGATTGTGTTATTCATCTCTAATAAGTTACCTATGAGTGTTGTTGCAATGTTTGGTTCTTTGGCAATGGGTATTTTAATTCCTGAAATGCAATTATCTGCTGTGTATTCAGGCTTTAGTTCACCTGGCTGGCCAATGGTGGTAGGAATGCTTGTTGTGAGTGATGCACTGTTCGAAACAGGTATTGCAGAAAGAATTGGAATAAAAATTGGAAATAGTTTTTTAGCAAAAAATGAAAGGCGATTCATTATAACTGTCGCCATTATTGTAACTATTATGTCCGCATTCATGAGTAATAACGGAACTGTTGCCATATGGATGCCAATTATTGCTGCTGTTGCTGCTGGTTCTAATGGTCGTATTCGTTCGAAAATGGTGATTTTTGTAGCAGGAACTGCGGCTGTTATAGGTGGAGGAAGTACTTTGATTGGCTCTACATCTCAACTTGCTGCAAACGGTATTCTCCAAGGATACGAAGGTTTTGAAGCGGGAATGGGTATATTTGATATGAGTAGAATTATGATTCCCGCTGCGATTATTCAAGTTATTTATTGGGCAACTATTGGTTATTCAATCCTTAAGTGGGCTTTAAAACCAGAAAGTCCTGATTTTGATAAGAATAATGTCTATGCTACTACTGCTGCTACTTCAGAAGATTTGTCGGAAGATAGATTTAGTGATGTTCCTAAATGGAAAGGTAATGTAGCTCTTTTTACAATGATTTTAAGTATTGTACTCTTTATATTAAGCGGTTTTGCACCTTTTAATAAGTACCTAAATATCGGAATTATCGGAATGCTTGGTGCAACAATTATACTTGGTACTGGAACCGTGCCGGTTAAAGATACTTTTTCTAGATTACCTTGGGATGTATTAATAACTATAGGCGCCATTTCCGGACTTGGAACAGGTTTAGATGCTTCAGGTGGTGGCGAACTTATTGCTAATGCTGTTTTAACTTTCTTTGGCGGAGCGAATGCTACTATTCCTGTATTAACTGTAATAATTGCTGTATTGACTAGTGTCTTAACTAATTTTATGCAAAATAATGCTACAGCCGCAATGATTGCACCTATTACTATCTCTATTGCAATGTCGCTAGACATTAGTCCACTCCCTTGGGTTATCCTTGTTGCTGCTTGTTCTAATCTGGCAATTGCAACATCATATGGTACTGCTGTAAATATGCAGATACTTCCAGCTGGATATAAATTTATGGATTTCGTGAAAATTGGTGGTCCATTACTTATTTTAATGATAATTACAGTAACTGTTACTAGTTCATTGTTTCTTTTTTAATAATATTGAAGCTGTTTCAATATTTTATTTTAAAGTTTTTATGGAGTTATAAAATAAGTTATATAATCGATTAATGTTCATGAAACTTTGTAAATAATCTTTAAAATCTTTTTTAGAAACAATAAGGAAATTAAATAATCATAAATAGTGTATACTAAGATGTAAAGGATGTTGATTTTTCATAATTATTTGAAATTTCAACATCTTTTTATGAAAATTATGTGTAAGGGAGGAACAATAATACTTATAGGCTCTCCAACAATCCTGTACAGTAATCACTTCTCCATGGTAATCAGCCCATGGGAAATCATTATCTTCATCTAAAATCTCCCACACACTGATTGACTTTGTTTGAGAGGAATGTTCTTGTAGAAAAGCCACCCATGTAGGGCATATATATACTGCTATATCTTCATCTGATACTCCGTTCATATTTGCATTTGGTGTTAGTATAATATTGTAGAAACAAAAAGACGAACACTTTAAAATAAAGAAAAGAGAAGGAAGTGTTTATAATGGCAAAAAGTCAAATAGGAGAAAATAGTTCATATATGTTTTTTCTATACTAAGAGAGGAGTATCATATTATAAGCTACTACAAGTAAAGGTTTTTATTTTCATTTATTATATATAAATGAAAATAAAGCAATCCAAGAATTTAAATGAATTTATAATTCATGTGAATATTATAAGAGCTTGTTATATTGTAAAAGTATATTTTTAACATAGTTAAATCCAATAGATAGTTATGTATCTATTGGATTTTTAAATTTTTAAAATGTTATACAAAGTTGTATACTTTATTAATGATTATTATAATTTCTCAAATAATTAGTATACAATAAGAAATTTTAAAAAATAAGAAGTAATAATTTTACTTTAAGTTAATTTTTATTTATATTTATGCGTGTAAAGGAGGAAATATGATAGAAATTGTCAATTTAGAAAAATCATTTCATACTCGTAAAGTACTAGACAATGTCAATTTGAAAATAGATACTGGAATGATATATGGACTTGTGGGGCAAAGTGGTGCTGGGAAGTCCACTCTACTACGGTGTATCAATGGTTTGGAGAAGTATAATAAAGGATCAATTGTTGTGGACGGTATAAAAGTAGAAGAGTTAAATAGATATGAAATGCGCAATTTCAGAAAAGATATGGGGATGATTTTCCAGCAGTTTTCATTGATAGATAGGAAGACTGTATATAAAAATATTGCATTTCCTTTAGAATGTTGGGGATATAAAAAAGATGATATACATAACCGTGTAAAAGAGTTAGTTGAAATGGTAGGTTTAGAAGATAAAATATATGCTTACCCAACTGAATTAAGCGGGGGGCAAAAACAAAGAGTTGCAATTGCTAGAGCCTTGGCTTTAAAACCTAAATACATATTATCTGATGAATCTACATCAGCTTTAGATCCTAATACTACAAAATCTATTCCTAGTCTCAGAAAACAAATTAGTAGGGATATGAATATAACTGTTTTGGTTGTAACACATGAAATGGATGTTGTACAAGGTATTTGTGATGAACTATCTATTTTAGAACAAGGTAAAATAACGGAATCAGGAAATGTTATTGATTTATTTTCGGATAAACCTAAGTCTCTTTTAAACTTGTTAGGAGAAAATGAGATTATTTTACCTCAAAGTGGTGTTAATATTCGACTGAATGTTAATTTAAATAGAGATTATGGTGTAGTTTCTCAACTAGCTAAATATATCTCAGGAGATTTTAATTTATTAGATAGTGATTTTTATAATAATGATTCCATTCGATACAACAATCTACTTATAAATATTGATGAAAATGATTTCGATAAAACAATAGAGTTTTTACAGAAGAAGAGTATTGAATTTAGGATAGTAAGTAAAGGTGGTGTTATTGATGGATGCAAGTAATACCCGCTTATTTGAGTACTTACCCACTGTGATTATTCCTGCTATATGGGTCACAGTGAAAATATTGTTTTTTTCTTCTCTGTTTTCTATTATTATAGGACTTGTTTTAGGTACTATATTAGTACTTGTTGACGAAGATGGATTAATACCAAATAAATTTGTATTTATCATAATTGATAAATGTGCCGACATATTAAGGTCATTCCCAACTTTAATTCTTATAGTGGCATTGATGCCTTTGACAAGATTGATTATAGGAACTACTGTTGGAGCAAATTCAGCAATTTTTTCAATTTCCATAGCAGGTGTACCCTACGCAATTAGAATAGTTGAAAATTCGTTGAGAACAGTAGATAAACAATTGATAGAGGCTGCGAAATCTGTGGGAGCTTCAACGTTACAAATTGTATTTAAAGTTATGTATGTGGTTGCATTGCCAAACTTAGTATCTAATCTTACTATGATGATTATAAATATGCTAAATACTACAACTATTGCTGGTGCAGTAGGAGCTGGTGGATTAGGCGCTGTAGCTCTTACATATGGATATCAAAGGTTTGATGATTTAATCATGTATTTCATTGTGGCTATTTTACTTATTATGGTTCTTCTAATTCAAGGATTAGGTAGATTTATTTATAAAATTTTAAAGTAGAAAGGAAGAAAAAAATGAAATTTAAAGCAAGTAAATTATTAAAGTTTATTGCCTTGGCAATAATGATGTCATCATTGTTGGTAGGCTGTGGCAATAAAAAAGAAGATGAAAAGAATGTAATTAGAGTAGGAGGTACTGAAATCTCTAAAGTAACCTATGATGCTATAGAAAAAGAATATGCTAAATTAGGATATAAGACAGAATTTGTTCTATTTGATTCAAATGTTTTAGTGGTAACTGCTGCTAATGATGGAGAAGTAGATATTTCTATAGGTCAACATAAGAAATTTATTGAAACATTTAATCAAGGTCAAAAAGGAGACTTACATATGTTAGAACCATATGGTTATTATACAGGAATAGGTCTATATTCAGAAAAATATAAATCTGTATCTGAGTTTCCTGAAGGTGCTAAAATAGCAATTATGAATGATGCAATGAACATGGATATAGGTATGCATGTACTTGAAGACGCAGGATTAATTGAATTATCTAAAGATCACCAAGGTCCATATACTGTAGCTGATGTAGCTAAAAACCCTAAAAATATCAAAATCATTGATATGGAACAAGCTCAAACTGTAAGAAGTTTAGAAGATATGGATGGATCACTAGTATTCTTCACTCATATGTTCAATTCAGGAAAAGATCCTTCTACATATTTAGTTCGTGATAAACAATCTGTAGACTACCCAATTGGACCTGTAGTTAAAGAAGAAAATAAAGACAAGCAATGGGCTATTGACTATGCAAAATGCCTAAAAATACAATCAGTAAAAGATGAAATAGACGCTAAGTTCCCAGGGGTATATACTCATTATAAATAAAATGGAAACTAAATAGTTATAGCAAAAATTTAATTAATGCAATTTACTAAAACAGCACAGCAATTTTTATAATGGCAGTGCTGTTTTATATAATATTAAATATATATACGGATAGGAGAAATGATATGGAACTAAGTTGGAAACAATCTTTATTGAAACTCAACTGTGCTTTAGATTTAGAAAGACAAGTAGTTGGAATTAAGTTTGCTTTTTCTAAAAAAGAATATGAGCTACTGAATGGTCAATGTCCCATAAAAAAAATAAACTACTGTGGAATGGTTAAAAGTGCTGCATGTGGACACTCATTGAAAGCAACTGGAGATATGTTAGCTTGTACTAGTGCTGCTCGAACTTTGGGATTTCAAGAAGATACTGTAAATGAAAAAGGTCAAAATTGGGTGCGACTAGGACTGTATAAAGATGCTGAAGTTGCAAAAGAAGTTAGGGATAGCCTTTCATATTCTAAAGAGGAACCATATGGTGTTTTAGTTCAGCCTTTAAGTATGTTCGAGGACTCTCCTGGCATTGCACTAATAGTAACTAACCCTTATAACTTAATGAGAATAGTACAAGGATATTCATATCACTATGGAGCAAGAAAGGATCTTGGGTTCTTGGGCAATCAAGCTATATGCTATGAATGTAGTGCTAAACCCTATGTGACACAAGATATGCAAGTATCCTTATTATGTATTGGAACTAGGCACAGATCTGGATGGAAAGATCATGAATTAGCAGTAGGTATACCAATGGATCAATTTGACTCAATTGCAGATGGAGTATTCAATACCATCAACATCATGGAAAGCAATGAAAAAAAACGTGTAATCGAAGAGAAATTATTGAAGTCAGGCATCACTGAACTAAATATAGAATATAATAGCAATTATTATAAAAATGTTTAGTTGAAAGTAATTTAGTAAATACTAAATGTTACAGATTCAGAGAATATGTAGGAGTGGATTCATGCATATGGAACACCATTTTATGATACGTTTTGGGGAATACAAGGTGCAAAAGAATATGAGTTTATATATCATAAATCATTAGAAGAGAAATTGGAAGCAAGAAATATAAATCATATGGATAAATTTAAAGAAATATTTGAAGAAGAAATTAAGAAAATCACATTTCATTACGGACATCCGTATTTAAATTCAGCAACATTAGCAGGAGTTATTAGAATGGCATTAAAAAAATATAGATAATATTATTAACATTTCAACATATGCGAAAATTTCTATTGACAAAAATATAAGTTAGCGTATGATAGTAATAATAAGTAGTAATATGTAAAAGCTTTGATAAAGAGGAGTAAAGGTTAAGGAATATTAAGAGAGGAAAGTTCGGCGGCTGTAAGACTTTCTATAGGAATTACCTTGAAGGTAGCTTTGGAGCTTCTTTGCCGAAAATAGTAGGTAAAGACGGTTTTCTAAACCGTTAATTTATTGAGAGCCTATCGACTATTATGTCCGTAGGAAAAAAGGTGGTAACGCGGGTCTTCGTCCTTTATGGATGGGACTCTTTTTTTATTGCAAAAAAGGGAGGAATTTATTTATGAGAGATGCAAAAAATATTGGGAAAACTTATGAACCAAAAGAATTTGAAGAAAGAATTTATAAAAATTGGGAGGAAAGTGGATATTTTACACCTGTTGTAGATAAAGCTAAGAAACCTTATAGCATAGTGATGCCACCTCCAAATATTACAGGAAAACTTCATATGGGGCATGCGCTTAATAACACTTTGCAAGATGTTTTAATAAGATTTAAAAGAATGCAGGGTTATAGCACATTATGGCTTCCTGGTGAAGATCATGCAAGTATTGCAACAGAAGTTAAGGTGGAGCAGGAGCTTATAAAGCAGGGAATTAACAAGAAGGAAATGGGGAGAGAAGCATTTCTAGATAAGGTATGGGAATGGACAGATGAATATAGAGAAAAAATAAGGAAACAGCTTAAGAAAATGGGATGTTCCTGTGACTTTACAAGAGAAAGCTTTACTATGGATGAAAATTTAAACAGGGCAGTTAGAATCGTTTTTGTTAAATTATATGATGAAGGATTAATATATAAAGGAAATAGGCTTATAAATTGGTGCCCACAGTGTAGAACTGCATTATCGGATGCAGAAATAGATTTTGAAGAGTATACAGGCTATTTTTGGAGTATAAAATATCCATTAGCAGGCAGTGATGAATTTTTAGAAATAGCTACTACAAGACCAGAAACTATAATTGGAGATACAGCAGTAGCCGTTAATCCAAAGGATGAAAGATATACTCATTTAGTTGGTAAGAAACTTATCTTACCACTTGCAAATAGGGAGATTCCCATTATTGCAGATAACTATGTGGATTTAGAATTTGGAACGGGGGCGGTTAAAATAACTCCAGCTCATGATCCTAACGACTATGAGGTAGGAAAGAGACACGATCTTGAAGAAATAACTGTTATGAATGAAGATGGCACTATGAATGAGCTTGCTGGCAAATATGCTGGCATGGATAGGTATGAAGCAAGAAAAGCTGTGGTTAAGGATTTAGAAGAGCTAGGCTTACTTGTTAGTATAAAAGAGCATATTCATAATGTAGGCTGCCATGATAGATGTGGAACTGTAGTTGAACCTATGATGTCTAAACAGTGGTTTGTTAAAATGGAATCTTTAGCAAAAACAGCTTTAGCAGTTGTTAGAGAAAAACAGATTAAATTTGTTCCAGAAAGATTTGAAA
>NZ_DKLM01000150.1 GCF_002455975.1 Clostridium sp. UBA6640 | reverse complement strand
TTTTTTTATTACATGCTCTCTTTAGATATATTCTCACGTAAATCTTTTTTCTCTGAAGTTTCATCCTCTTGGTCATAATTAACAACCATATTATTACTTTCAATAGCTTTTGTTAATCTATAAATATTATGAGAAAGTTTTTCTAAAAGATAATTTCTATATCTTGTTTGATGGAAAAATTGATTAAAGATTACAAAACTCCATATCCCCAAAAGTATAAAAGTGAAAAGAGCAATTATTCCCAAAATTTTAAGTAATAATGTTAACATTATCTTACCTCCAGTAAACTAACCATTTATATAAACAGGATTTTATACAGATCATGATTTTTATTATTTAGTATTATATCATATATTTACTCTATTTAGTATTTGTATGTTATAAAATTTTATTATATGAATTGAATTAATATATATAATTTGTAAATAATTAATAAATGAAATATGGTATTGAGGAATGAGAGTTATGAAAAAAATAATATTTGCAATATTTTTAGTTACGATCTGTATATTTTCTATTTCCATTGAGGATGCAGATAATATGTTTGTAAAAAATATAGAAAAAGATTATATAGTTTATAATATGGAGAAAAGACCTAACAATTTAATTATGACATCTTCTACAAATGTAAGAGAAAAAGATTTGTTATTAGCACTATTTCAAGGGCTGGTTAAAAAAGATATTAATGATAATATAGAACCAGCTTTAGCAGAGTGCTATGAAATAAGTGAAGATAAAATAGAGTACAATTTTAAAATAAGAAATGATGCTAAGTATAGTAATGGAAAACCTATAACTGCTGAAGAATTTGTGGAATTTTTTGAAGAATTTCTTCAAGATAAAAATAATGTCTATAGTAAAGACTTCGATATAGTTTTTGGTGTTAAAGATTTTAGAGAAGGAAAAATACCGTTCTCTAAAGTGGCTATAACCTCTAAAAATGATAATATACTGTGCATTAGACTAAATAAACCTTCTAATGACTTACTAAGTATTTTAGCTAGTCCTGTCATGGGACTTAGAAGTTATGATAGTTTAAAAAATGATTATAAAAATAACTATAAGAATATCTTATATAGTGGTGCTTTTATTATTGAAAATATAAAGGATAATGGAGAGGTTATTATAAGTAAAAATGCTAATTATTATAATAATAAAAAAATCACTGATGAAAAAATAGTATTCACATTTATAGAAGATAGGGAAAAAGCGCTGGCTTATTTTGAAGTAGAAGAAAATAAAGATAATATAGATATAATAATGAATCCTCCTATTAATGAATACTTAAGATTGACAGATGAAAATAAATTAGAAGGATTTTCAGGACATACAAGTATTTATCTTAACTTTAATTTAAAAGAAAAAAGAATATCAAAGGATATAAATTTTAGAAATGCTATAAATAGTTCTATATCAAAAGACTATATTGCACAACAAATGTCAAAGGATTTTGCAGTGGCAGCTTCAGCTTATACAATAAGTAAAGAACAAATTTTTAATACTTATGGTAACAAATCACTAGGAGAAAAATTTTTATCTGCAAGTAGCTATTCTAAGGAAAATATTCTGACATTGCTTTATGAAAACAATTCTCTTGAGAAAAGAATTGCGGAGGATATAGTAAAGGATATTGAAGAAGACTTGTCAATAAATATAGAAATAATACCTTATGAAAAATCAGAGAGAGAGAAAGTCATAAAAGAAGGCAAATACGATATGATATTACAAGCTCATTCTTTTAAAGATAGTGATGAATTATCTTATTTTGAATTATGGAGTAGCTTTTCTGAAGAGAATGATTACGGATTTTCTAACAATGAATATGATATGCTGTTAAACAAAGCAAAAGATGAACTAAATTCAGAAGAAAGAAAAAAACTATATTTAAGTTGTGAAAAGATTTTAAGGCAGCATTTGCCATCTATACCTATATACAATTTGAATACAGTGATTTGCAGAAAGCCATATATCCGAGGAATACAGATGACAAGAGACGGAAATATAATATTTGATAATATAATATTAGATGATAAGATGGCTGAACAAAATAAGTAGTTGAAAATTTAAGATATATTCTTAAAACAAAGGGGCAAAAATATTATCATTTATAAATTCTAGCAATAAATAATATTGAATAGTTAAAACTAAATAATTATATAAATTAATAGTTTTTAAAATAGCTTTGCAAGTTTAATATAGAAATTTAAACTTGCAAAGCTATAAAATCTTATATAGTTTTAATAAATAAAGTAGCATAAAAAATAAGCATATTTCTATAGGCATCAAAGCTTGGCTTACTAGGTTTAAATGTCTCTTTTTTATTATTATAAGTTACATACTTTGTAAAAATTGGCGCCAATTCATTACTTTCAGGCGTAGACATTGATGACATTCTAAAAAATTCATCTTGAAGCAGATCATCTGTTTTAGATGAAAAATTCCTATATCTTTCTACGTCATCTAAAGTAGGAGCTTCAGGCCAGCTTAAAATTAATCCTGAACCGATTACTTGATTTTTATATATATTATGAACTAATGAGTTATCAGGATTTTCTCCTTCATCTTTTTCTATATCATAATGAAGCATCATCGCATGCAAATATAACATTATTTCATCTGCGGTAAATTTATTTTCTTTTTCTTGAAAATTTTTTACGAAAATACCATTGTCACCTTGGTAAAGACTTTCCAGTATAGAATATGCTTTTTGACTTTCATCTTTAAACTTCTTGATATTTGTAGTTTTATATAAAATCATGCAATTTATATAAAGTAAACAAGTAGTATCTAAATTTTCCCTTAGGGATGATATAGGAATATGCCTTAGATTTTCAAGCATAAGTTCTGAAAAATCTAAAAGTAAAACTAATGCTTCATCTAATTTAGAATATTTATAAAAAATGTTAAAAGCAAAACAAATTTTTACTAATTCATCGTGAGAAACATTATAGATTTCCTCTTTAAATTGTTCAAACATATTAAGTATATCTAGGGCAAAATTTTTAAATTGATTGTTTTCACTAATTTTATCATAGGTGGAATATTTATAGTAAGCAGCCATTAGTAATGCTTGATTAGAAAATTTAAATTTAGTATCCTTATCACGAAGGGTATATTGACCTAATAATGGATCAGTGTCATCTATCTTATCAATAAAAACTCCTTCATTATTTCTACAGTTTAGAGCATAAAATTCAAGTTGTTCTCTTGCCAAATCTAGATAATAATTTTTAAGTGAGTATTTATCATTGTCAATATCTATAAAATCATTATAATAATCTGCTAGCTCTAAGAGGCTTAAAGTCATATAAGCATTAGAAGCAATGGTTATTTCTTTTTTAAATTTTCTATCATTCCATTTAAGTTTCTCATTATTATTTATTAGTTTTCCATCGGCCTTTTTATATAGGCTTAATAGTGGAGAATTTACATCGTTTATGCTATCATCATTTGTAGGTAATATTTTATTCCTCAAATGTTCACTTGGTGAAACAATTCCACAACTAGAGCCTAGAACTATGTGTGCTATAGATTCTTTAGATAAGTAAAAGAGTTGACTTTTTATGTTTTCGTTATCTAAAATATTAATTCGTAAGAACGGTCCTATATATTTCAACGTAACACCACCATAATATTGATTATATTTAATAATATGATGGTAAATGGAAAAATGTGCTAACTATTTACTTTAGAGAAGGTTAAAGGAGAATTAAAATGGAAGTTGGAAAGCTAAATTGGGATGATTTAAAATATATTATTGATAAAAATAAAAGTATAAAAAGAGATGATGTTAGGGTTAGAAACGGGATTGGTGAAGATTGTGCAGTTATAGAATACGGAGACTTTGAATGTGTTGTTTCTACTGATCCGGTGACAGGAGCAGATGAAAATATAGGGAAAATTGCAGTACATATAAATTGTAATGATATTGCTTCCTGTGGAGTTGAACCTGTAGGTATACTTGTAACAATCTTAGCGCCGCCTACTTCTAGCTTAGAGGATATAAAAAAAATAATGAATGAAATTGATGGAGAGACGAAGAAATTAAATGTTGAAATATTAGGAGGGCATACAGAAATTACGGAAGCAGTAAATAAAATTGTAGTATCTTGTACTGCCATAGGTAAAGGGAAAAAGAATAGCGCTATATCCACTTCAGGAGCTAAAGTTGGAGATTCTATCATAATAACTAAGAAATTATGCTTAGAAGGTACTTCGATTTTAGTTAATGATTTTTATGATAAATGTAAAAAAGTTCTTACAGAAGAAGAAATAAATATAGCAAAATCATATGTTGAGAGTATAAGTGTTGTAAAAGAAGGGAAAATTGCTGGAGATAATAGAGCAAATTCTATGCATGATATTACAGAGGGAGGAGCATTAGGAGCATTATGGGAGATGGCAAAGGCTAGTAATGTAGGCTTTAAAGTCTATAAAGAAAAAATGCCTATTTCTAATATTACTAAAAAACTTTGTGATGAGTTTGGCATAGACCCATTAAAATTTATTTCTTCAGGAAGCATGGTAATAACAACTGAAAATGGAGAAGAACTAGTAAAAAAAATGGCTGAGAGCGGTATAGAAGCTACTATTATAGGATGTCTTACAAAAGAAAAAGGTATATTGGTTGATAAACAAATAGAAATTGAAATAGTACCACCAGAAAGAGATGAACTTTTTAAAATATTTTAAATTAAAACAAAATATTGTAGTCATATGGAGGAAAATATGAAAAAATTAATAATAGCAAGTAATAATAATCATAAAATACAAGAGATAAAAGAGATGCTTAAAGAGTTCCCATTAGAAGTTTTAGGGCTAAAAGAAGCAGGAATAGATATTGATGTTGAAGAAAATGGTACTACATTTATGGAAAATGCATTAATAAAGGCTAAAGCTATACATAATATATCAAAAGAAAATATGGTATTGGCAGATGACTCAGGGTTAATGGTAGACGCGCTAAATGGAGCACCAGGAGTTTATTCAGCAAGATATAGTGGAGAACATGGTAATGACGTGGCTAATAATAAAAAGCTTATAAAAGAGCTTGAAGGAGTATGTTTTGAAAAAAGAGATGCTGCTTTTGTTTGCGCTATGGCTTTAATTGTAAATGAAGAAAACATAATAAAGGTTGAAGGCAAGGTAGAAGGAAAAATAAAAGAACAGTACATAGAAATAAAAGATGCTTTTGGATATGATCCATTATTTTATGTGGAGAGTTTAGGGAAAACCTTTGCAGAAGTAAGTTCACAAGTAAAGAACTCTATGAGTCATAGAGGAAGAGCACTAGAAAGTTTAAAAGTGGAATTAACTAAATATGTAGATTAGACAATGGAGAATTGACGATGAACAATTGACAATTATGGCTACAATTAATTCTTTGTGAATTAATTTCTTTAACTAATTATGCATTAAATAAAATTGTCCATTGTTAATTCTCAATTAAATGTATTGATTTTTTATGGCGATAATATTATACTATTGTTCTAATTTTAATACTTCAGTAGGAGGAATGCATATTGAAAATAGGCGTAATAAGTGACACGCATGGGAGCTTAAAAAGTATAGAAGACGCTATGAAGATTTTAAAAGATTGTGATGTAATATTTCATTTAGGTGATTATGCTAACGATATAAATTATATTGAAGAAATATATGACGGAAAGATTATAGCTGTAAGAGGCAATTGTGACTTTTATAGCAATATTTGTGAAGAAAGAATAGAGCAGATAGGTAGTAATACTATATTTTTAACACATGGTGACAAATATGGTGTTAAAATAAATACTTTTAAGCTAAGATATAAAGCTATGGAGATAGGGGCTAATATTGTACTATATGGTCATTCTCATGTATCAAAGATAGAATATGAAGATGGAATATGGTTTATAAATCCTGGAAGCCCATCACAGCCTAGAAATAGAATTAAAACTGTATGTATTATCAACATAAATGGTAGTAAGATTAACCCGCAAATTATTGAAATATAAGATAATTTAATACATTACTTTTCAAATGTTAGCAAGATTTACTAAAAAAATTACCTAAATTTTTATAAAAAGTTTCAAAAAGGTGTTGACTTATAAAAATAAATGATGTAGAATAATCATTGTCGTCAGGAGAAAACAACAAGTCGACAAGCTAATAAAATGAAGTGAAATCTTCGGGGTGTGGCGCAGATGGGAGCGCGCGTGGTTTGGGACCATGAGGTCGCAGGTTCAATCCCTGTCACCCCGACCACTAATTTTAAAACCTAATATGCGGGTGTAACTCAATGGTAGAGTGCTAGCCTTCCAAGCTAGTTACGAGGGTTCGATTCCCTTCACCCGCTCCAAAATATGCGTTTTTAGCTCAGCTGGATAGAGCAACGCCCTTCTAAGGCGTGGGCCAGGGGTTCGAATCCCTTAAAACGCACCATATATATGGTGGCCGTAGTTCAGTTGGTAGAGCACCAGATTGTGGCTCTGGATGTCGTGGGTTCGAATCCCATCGGTCACCCCATATATACATAGTGGGATATCGCCAAGCGGTAAGGCACCAGACTTTGACTCTGGCATTCGTAGGTTCAAATCCTGCTATCCCAGCCAAATGGTTCACTAGCTCAGTCGGTAGAGCACATGACTTTTAATCATGGTGTCCGGGGTTCGATCCCCCGGTGAGCCACCAAAGCTTTGGCTCCTTGGTCAAGCGGTTAAGACACCACCCTTTCACGGTGGTAACAGGGGTTCGATTCCCCTAGGAGTCACCATAACTCTTACTTTTAAAGTAAGAGTTTTTTATTTTTTGTAAAATATTTTCTATAAAGTAATATGAGAATATATAAGAATAGGTTTTATTTACAGATAAAGATATTTCAATATGTGATTATTTTTGTAGTATTGAACATCTTGATATAGTAATTTGCTGTTTTCCAAATGAGAATCTAAATAGACAAGAGTAATATATTTACGTTACATTAATATACAATATAATAACTTAATTCTATTGAAGATATTTACTAATTTTTATTTTATAAGATTACAGCTTTAAGTTTTTAATTTAGGTAGTAATTGATAAATTCTTATAATAAAAATTAACTATGGCAAAAATCATATTAATATGATTTTTGTTATAGTTCCTAATTATCACATATAAACTAATTTATATAGACTATTAATACTTAATCAGTAGTCTATATATTTTTATAAAAAATATAGTTAAGTGTATAATTGCCAAAGGTATAGATTCTAAGATATTCAAGGTATAAACATATATAGTTAATACTTGATAGAAAATTAGAATTGATAAATTTATTAAAAATAATGCCAATATCCATTGAGGATATTGGCATTATTATTTTAATAAGAAAAACTCATATTTATAAATTTCTATTACATATCATTTATCATTGGCAATTTCTTTTTAGATGTTTTTGACAGTATAATTCCATAAATTACTCCTAAAGAAAGCCAAGCAAAGCCTACAGTTAATGCAAAGGTTGACAAATTAATCCATAGATAGAAACATACAACAAAGCCTAAAGCAGGAATTATTAAATTAAAAAGAATCCTTCTCTCTTTCTTTTTAATAAAGTAATATACAATTACAGAAAGATTTACACACATAAAACCAACAAGACCACCAAAATTTAATAGTTCTGTCACTAAGGATATATTAAGGGTAAGAGCACCTATAATTCCTATAGTACACATTATAAAAATATTATAAGTTGGAGTTTTATATTTTGGATGTAAATGAGTAAAGAATTTTTTTGGTAATACTTCATCTCTTCCCATACCAAAGAGTAACCGTGCAGCACTAGATTGTCCTGTAAGTCCTGCAGTAAGTGTAGAAATAACAACTGCAAAAGTATAAAGTCCTGCTAATAATGCTCCTCCTGCAAGTTTAGCCACTTCAAATAAAGCAGTATCTGAAGATGCAAAGCTTGAATAATCAGGCCATACTAATTGTATAACATAAGCTTGAACTATAAAGATTAATCCACCTACAATACAGGAAATAAGGGCNNCTGCCATAGTAGTTATAGAATCAAAGCCAAGGAAAGAGAAACAAGCAATTGCACCACCAGCTATAAGAGTGGAAACTGAAAAAGTACTTTCATTATAAAAAGGTTTAATTGATAATAATGTTCCTTCACCAACTCCAGCTAAGACCGACTTTCCACAGATAAACACAAATATTACTACAATAGCACCCATTAATCCTACTAAATAAAGATTTGCCTTAGCAGCAATCTCCACACCAAAATAATTTACAAAAGTAGTTATTCCACCTATGATAAGTACCCATGCCCAATAAGGAACGGATGGTATTGCCACATTAGCATAGGCTGCACCTACCATAAATACTATCAATGGAACTAAAACATAGCTCATGAACATACACCACCCAGCTAAAAAACCAAGATATGGGCTAATAGCACGTTGAGTATATGTATAAGTTGATCCAGCCACAGGAAAAGCAGCTGCCATGCGACCATAGCTATAAGCTGTAAATAGCATTGCTATCATTGCACAAAGATATGCCAATGCTAGCATTCCACCTGTTAATTGTGATGCTGCACCATAGATATATGCTGGTGCAATAGGAGTCATAAAAGCAATTCCATATATAGTTAAGTCTTTTAATGTCAAAACTCTTTTTAACTCATCTTTATAACCAGAATTTTTATCTTCTGAATCAGCTTTTTTCATTTAAATCTCCTCCGTTTATCTTAGAGTTTACAAATTAATATATTAAAAATATCAAATATCTTTAATGATTATTATAAATTTTACTTTCAAGGATATTTATTTCTATTAAAAATTACTTTTAAAATTTATATGCAGATAATTACCTTTAAACTTAGTTTAATAAAACAATTATCTGCATAAATAGATATGTTAATTATATAAATAGAGTTTTATAGATTTTTTTCTATCAACTCAATTGTTTCATCTGTGTTTAATATATCGCAGTATACTAAGTTCATTATTTTAAGTTCCATATTATGAAGTTCCATACAACTTGCGGCGCAACAATCTTCAACACAAATAACTTTTAGGCCAGCATCTGCAAGGCCTCTTATTGTACTTCCAACACATTGATCTGTAACTATTCCTGTAACTACAACAGTTTCGATACCCATGAATTTTAATATTTGAAGATAGTTTGTACCAGTTGTAACACTATCAGTAGTTTTATTAACTACTATTTCATTTTTCAGAGGAGTTAATTCTTCAATCATTTGTGCAGCAAAGCTATCAACATGAAGAAGAATATTATTCCAGCCTTCTGATTTTTGAACAGGTGACCTGTCTTCACCATCTTCACGTAGACAAGCAATGCGTCCAAAAGTTACAGTTAATCCTTTGTCACGGAAGAATTTCAAAAGACGTTGATTATTTGGTATTACAATATTATCCAATCTATCATGAAAAGGAATCCAGCGTTCCCATTCTCCTGCAGCTTTAAATTCCAGTGCTTCGCCAAAATCTCTAAGTATGAATTCATTTTGCATGTCAACTATTAAAAGTGCAGTTTTTTTGGGGTCTAATGTTACCTCTGGTAAATCTTTTAATGTTTCATAGTAATAAGATATAAATTTTTCTCTTGTTTTCATTTTTATAATCCTCCTTAATTATCATATAAATTTGTAGGTTCTAAAATTATATAAAGCAAGTGACATGCCAATTTAAAAAAGCAAGGAAACTTAGTAATTTCCTTGCTTTTTTATTGAAAAGTTATGTTATTTTGTTATAATTGCTAATTTAAGGTGTCTAAGAAGCTAAGACTTTTACTAAATATCTTAGTTATATATGACACCTTTTAGTTACATGGTGCTACATTTTTGTATCATCTTTTGATAAATCTAATTGTTTAATTTTCAATTGCAGATTTTTTCTAGCAATATCTATTTGTTTTGCGGTAGCAGAAATATTCCAGTTATTTCTTTTTAAGGCTTGAGTTATATAGTTTTTTTCAAAAATTTTTTTCGCTTCAAG
This sequence comes from Clostridium sp. UBA6640, assembly GCF_002455975.1. Lineage (GTDB taxonomy): Bacteria > Bacillota > Clostridia > Clostridiales > Clostridiaceae > Clostridium_J. The sequence continues at coordinate 5,393 of NZ_DKLM01000150.1, read as the reverse complement.
AAAAGGTATTCTATCATCTTCAATATTAGTTATTTCCTCATTTTTTACTTCTTTTGGCAAATCATAAGTATGAATTATTGTACTAGAAGAAAAGACTACTAACCTCTCTACTAGATTTCTTAACTCACGGATATTTCCAGGCCAACTATACTCCATAAGAATTTTCAATGCTTCGTTAGAAAAAGCTATAAAAGGTTTGCGCATTTCACTACAAAAATACTGGAGAAAGTGATTAAGAAATATGGGGATATCTTCAAGTCTATCTTTTAATGGTGGCATATGAATAGGAACTACGTTTATTCTATAAAAAAGATCTTCTCTAAAAGTACCTTTAGCTACTTCTTCAGGTAAGTTTTTATTAGTAGCTGCTATTAAGCGAAAATTGGCTTTAATAATTTTAGTGCCTCCTACACGCTCAAATTCCTTCTCTTGCAACACCCTAAGAAGTTTACTTTGAAGCTTTGGAGAAATTTCACCAATTTCATCAAGAAAAAGAGTTCCACCATCCGCCATTTCAAATCGTCCAATTTTCGTTGATATTGCTCCTGTAAAAGCTCCTCTTTCATGGCCAAATAATTCACTTTCTAGAATACTCTCGGACAAGGCTGCACAATTTACTTTTACTAAAGTACCATCACTACAAGAACTATTTTGATGTAAGAGATTAGCAGCGACTTCTTTTCCTGTACCACTTTCACCGGTAATTAATATAGTGGAATTTGTAGGCGCAACAATATTAATGTTTCTTTTAATTTCTTCAATTTCAGCGCTATTACCTAATAACTGTACTCTTTTTTCCATTGCTTCAATTTTATTTTTTAGTACCCTATTCTCAGTATTTAAGTTATAAAAGTTTACTGCTCTTTCCACGTTTAAAAGAAATTCTTCTATATTTAAAGGTTTTACAAGATAGGTATAAGCACCAAAGGTCATAGCTTCAACTGCACCTGAGATTGAAGCTTCACCTGTAAGCATAATTACTTGAATATCAGTATATTCATTTTTAATTTTATTTAATACATCAATACCACCAATGCCTGGCATTACAATATCACATATAACTACAGCATAAGGTTCATTCCTAAGCATATTAAGAGCATACTCTCCATTAATAGCTGTATTGGCATCATATCCTTTAGACTTTAAAATTCTAGAATGAATTTTTAAAAAACTTTCATCATCATCTATAATTAAAATTTTATTCAGTTTATTAGGCATTTGTATCACACCTTTCTTTAGAAGGGAGTATAATCGCAAAGGTTGTCCCATGTTTGTATTTACTTTGTACTTTAATTTCCCCCCCATGTTTTTCAATCTCTTTATTTACAATCCATAGCCCTAGACCTGTACCTTTACCTGCTTCTTTTGTAGTAAAAAAAGGTTTAAATATTTTGTCTAGATTTTCTTCTAATATTCCTAAACCTGTATCAGAAAAACATATTTCTGTTTTTTCATTATTTAGGCTTTTTCCGCTGATATTTAGCTTCCCGCCTCCAGGCATTGCTTGGACTGCATTAGTAATGAGATTCAAAAATACATGTTTTATAGAACTAGATTTACCAAATACATATAGTGGTTCATTAGGTAAGTTTATAATTACATCAATATCTCCTTTAATGATAGATGTTCTCTCTAAAAGCAGTACTTGCTCAACAAGATTTTTGACTTCTATTTTTTTTATTTTTTCATCTGAAGGACGAGAGAAATCTAAAAGATTATAAATAATTTTCTCAGCTCTTATGATGTTAGTATCTATTTCTTCAATTGCTTCTTTAGCTATTTCATCTTTATGGGTATTATCACAAGAATTAAGTAAGTATGAAGCACCTTTTATTACAGCTAAAGGATTTTTTAATTCATGAGTAACTCCAGCAGACATTTGCCCAATTGCAGCCATTTTCTCAGCTTGAATGAGTTCTTTTTCGAGCATAACTTGTTCCGTTACTTTTCTACTATGTACAACTATTTCATCAATATTACCTAGACTATCATATACAGGGAACGACCAAAGATGATATACTTCTGAGTTTCTTAAAATTTCGCTTTTATATTCAGATCTAGTTTCTAATGTATTTATTATAGGACAATCTTCACAAGGGCAATTTGACGCATTAAAAACTTGGTAACAAAACATACCTATAACATCGTCATTTTTAAAACTTTTTTTAGCTATATTTAAACCCTTATGATTAATTCTTCTAATTTGATAATTTGGTCCTAAAATCATCATTATTCCACTAAAACTATTAAAAAGAGTTTCTAACTGATTCTTATTTCTAATTATATTTTCTGTATATTCCTCAATTTTTCTACTCATGGTATTGAAGGAGTCAGCTAAAATACCTATTTCATCCTTAGAAGTTACTTTTACAGTCTCACCAAATTTTCCATTAGCTATTTTTTTAGCATCTTGAGTAAGGGTTAAAATAGGATTTGTTATTTTTAAAGAGAGATGAACTCCCATAAGTAAAAGCATAAATATAATAAGTATTATAGCTAACCAAAACTTTGATGCTAAATTTTTAAAACCAACTACATAGTCATTCTTATTAACTTCTATACCTATGCTCCATCCTAAGTTATTAATTGGTTCAAAAGAAACGATGTGTTCCTCCGATTCTTTATCATATAACAGCAGCCCTTTTTCACCATATGTCATACTAGATAGTATTTTTTCATAATCTTCACTAATTTGCTGTTTGAAAATATTAGTATTAAGCAGCTCACCTTGTATAGGACTTGTCCTCATATACTCTGGATGATAGATAACGTTTCCTTCCTGATCTATTATAAAGGCAAATCCTGAATCGCCTAAACTAAAATCTGCAAGCGTCTTTTTAATTTTGTTTAAAGAAACATCTATGCATACAATCCCTTTAAAATTTTCATTTATATAAACAGGATGAGAACAGGTAATTACCCATCCTTTTCCAGCATAATCATAGTAAGGTTTAGTCCATATTGCTTTAGAGTTATTATTATTTTCTTGTGCTACTAAGGTATAAAATGGATCTTTTCTTTGATCGTGATCTGGAGCAAAGATCAAATTGGACAAATAAGGATATACTCTAATAAATCCATTATTTGAAACCATATATATGTATTCTATAGAAGAGTTACTTTCTTTTATTTTTTTGAAAACATTATCTAACTTTTCTGTATTGATAAGATCATTTATTACTTCTTCAGTAAATTCAATATTATTAGGTACATATACATTTGAAACGGTGTTTAAAGAAGTTTCTTTATCTATCTGTCTTTCTAGCACTCCTCTAGTATCGAAAGAATAGTGACCTGGAATAGACTTCCCACTTTGCTTCTCATTTAAAATATACTCTGTCCATTGAGATAAATTTTCCACTTCCCTTTCTACTTGATCTAAGTCTTTTGAAATGACGTCTGCTTTTTCTTTAGCAAGTGCACCGAGATTTTCTTTCATATTTTTCTCTTCCATAGTTCTGCTTTCTTGAACAAAGAAAAGAGTAAATAGTGTAAATGGTACTATGCATATGAGAATAAAGAAACTTATTATTTTAACAACTAAAGATTTTCCCATAATCATTGCACTCCTTTATTTTGTACTTAATAGAAGCATAAAATGATAATAGCATATAGTGCAAAAATCTTTCCTGAATAAATGAAATATTCTGTAATCAAAGAAAAACTAAAGAGTATATGATTTTAGTTTATGTCTCAAATATAAGACAGAAAGCGTATCCTACAAGTAGAACAATACTCACAAGCATTGATTTATCAAAATAATTTTTAAACAATTCTAAAGAAGGGGTATTTTTACCTATTATTAAATGTGATAAAAAGTTATTAATATCAACAGTATGTTCTATATTGTTATAAGCACCTACATAATTTACCCCAAGAGAGACAGTAATTATTATTGAGAATAACAGCAATATTAGTATGGGTTTATTTAATTTCACTATTTTATGCTTTTTAAATGATTTTGAGCATAATGCTAAAGAAAGCATTATAAATACAATAAATGTTAGTAATAAAAATTTCACAGTCAATTCCTCCTAAAACTAGTTTAATTTTAACTTATAATAATCTAATTTATAATTTTAACCTCCAATTTAATAAAAAATTTTGTTGTTTTATAATAAAATTGTTCATGAAAAGATTTTAATCTAATATAATTACTATATATAAGTATATAATTCCTGTCATTTCTAGAAAATTATTTCGTTTTTGTATGGGCTATGTTATGATAGGAGAATAGGATAATTCAATAAGGTAATAAAGGAGACGTATTATGGAAAATAAAGTTTTAGCCGTAGTTAATGGAAATGAAATAACTCAGATGGATTTAGATTTTTCAATAGCTAGATTCCCAGAGCAAAATCAAAGTTATTTTCAAACAGAGGAAGGCAGAAAGCAACTGTTAGATCAAATTGTTAATTATGAATTAATATACAATTATGCTAAAGATAATAATGTAGAAAATGAAGACGAATACAAAAAACAATTAGAACTTCTTAAAAGAGACCTGTTAATACAACTAGAAGTAACAAAAACTTTTAATAAGGTTCAAGTTAATGATAATGAAATAGAAGAGTTTTACAATAACAATCAAGCTATGTTTAAATCAGAAGAAACAGTAGTAGCTAAACATATATTAATTGATTCAGAAGAACAAGCTAAACAAATAATAGAAGAAATAGAGAATGGCAAGTCATTTGAAGATGCTGCTATGGAACATTCAAAATGCCCATCTAAAGCGCAAGGCGGAAATTTAGGGGAATTTGGAAGAGGAAGAATGGTACCTGAATTTGAAGAAGCTGCTTTTGAATTAGAAGTAGGGGTAATTAGTGAGCCAGTTAAATCTCAATTTGGATTTCATATTATAAAAGTTGAGGATAAAAAACAGCCTTCAATAAAACCATTAGAAGAAGTTAAGCCTATGATAACAACTAATTTATTACATGAAAAACAAAATAAAGAGTTTTTAGGATTAGTTGAAAAATTAAAAGGTATCTACTCAGTAGAGATGAAATAATTTAGAATCCCATAGTTTATGCTATGGGATTTTGTTCATATTTAATATAAATTAGCTGTAATTTCATATTAATCCTATAAACAATTCCACGTGTATCTCTATGCAAAATATGAAGAAAAATAGAGAAAATAGAAGAGATAAAAAAATAAATTTATATTATGATATATTTTATCATGAGAAGAATATATATCCTATGATACTATGTAGAAGTCGCAATTCCCCATGGGAACTAAGACATACAGAATAGCTTAAAGATTTTTTTAAATAACATTTTAAATGATTTTAAAAAAAATTAAAAAGTTGTTGACAAGAAGAAATTTAAGTGATAAACTAATTAAGCAGTCGGAAAACGGCGGTAAAATAGTAAAAAACTTGGTCT
>NZ_DKLM01000149.1 GCF_002455975.1 Clostridium sp. UBA6640 | reverse complement strand
AATTTCTCAGCAATCGCTGAGAAATTTCCACTTATATATTTAAGTTTTTTGAGGGAGGATATTGTCTAAGTTTATATAACCATTACCTTGCATATATTTTTTTTCTTTTAAAAGCTTAGAAGATATTTTTAGTAATCCATAAACATCTTCAAACTTTAAATCATTATTATACTCATATAATAATGCACATACTCCAGCAATAAATCCACAACCGATAGAGGTGCCAGTATAATCTACATAGGAGTGTTTAAGTTTAGAAGGATATAATTTCATTCCATCTCTCTCAGAAACATAATTTATATCAGTATTTAAAGAGGTCACATTTACACAGGCTGCTACAAAATCAGGTTTAGATAAAGCCCTTGAAGATCCACAGGAGGAAAAATCATAAATTTTATTTCCTATAGTTGTATCCATTCCGCCTACAGTTATTACTTCTTTTAAAGTTGCTATTCCTCGTATACTATCTTCTCTATTTCCATTATGACCAGAAGGTACTACTACTATCATTCCATTCTTAATGGCTTTTTTAAATAGCTTTGAATACAAAGCTAATACTCTTTTGGAGATATCATAGGTTTCAAAAGGTAAACAAATTATTTTTATGTTAAACTCCTCACTAAGATCAATTAAATTTTCTATAGCTAATAGTGTGGTAGAAATATAAGATTTACCTATATTATCAAAAGCTTTCACCATGACAACGTGACTATTTTCTGCAATACCTTTATTTTTACCTTTAGATTCATATCCACTTCCACAAATTAACCCTGTTATAAAAGTACCATGTCCGTTATCATCATAAGGATAAGTATGTCCTTTTAAGAGATCTACAAATTTTTTTATTTTATTATTTGAATGAGTAAGGTCACTATGAGGATAAGTACCACTATCTACAATACCAATTCCTACTCCTCTACCGCTTAAATTATAATTTCCTTTTAGTATGCTATTATTATTTTGAAGAGATATGCCGTTAGAGTACAACACATTTCTACCGCATAAAAATGCATAATCATCTAACATCATATACTTAACTTCTGGAAATTCTAAAAGTCTTTTTATAGCAGAAGAGTTTAAAATAGCAACCATACAATTTATACTTACTATTGAAAATAGATATTCGCCCCTAAAAGATTTTATTTTTTTCTCTAGTCCGTCTTTTAGACTTCTATATTGAATTATCACTCTATAGCTATTATAAAGATTACTAGATAAAGCATCTTTTAACACTGGTGATAACTTTCTTTTAAAAGAGAACATAAAAAGGCCTCCTATCGATTGTTACGCTAATAATATTATATGAATATAGTAAATAAATGTTAAAAATTTATATTAGAGATTTAAAAAAAATAAGTTATATATGCAAATTTAGAAAAGCTTTAATTTAGGATATTCAAAAAATAACTAGTCAGTATAATCATCTATTTTGTATCATATTCTAGATGCCCTATGACAATGTTGTCATAGAAGCTATATATAAAATAATAAAAGCTAGGTTCGAATATAATAGGGTATTTAATAATTAAGAAGAATTAAAATTGGAATTATTTGGGGTGTGTGAGAAAACAAGATAAAACTTATAAAAAAACTAAGGAGATAAAGATATGCTTACGATTTTAATAATTGAGGATGACCATACAATAGCTTTTGGAATTAAATCATTTTTATTAAAAAATAATTATAGGGCTATTCATGGAGAGAATTTAAAAAAAGGAAAGGAGCTTTTAAAAACGGATATAGATCTAATATTACTAGATTTAAATCTCCCAGATGGGTCAGGATTTGATTTTTGTCGCTATGTAAAAGAAATTAAAGATATCCCTATTATTTTTCTTACTATTAAGGATGAAGAAAGCACTATGATAAAAGGATTAGATATGGGGGGAGATGACTATATTACAAAACCGTTTAAATTAAGTGTTTTACAATCTCGCATTAATGCTGTTTTACGAAGAACGGTTAAACAGAACATGCAAGAAGAAATTTTATGCTGTAAAAATATTAAAGTAGTGAAGTCAGAATCAAGAGTGTATGAAAATAATCACGAAGTAGAATTGACAGTTAGCGAGTATAATCTATTATTACAATTATTAGAGAATAAAAATCGGACTTTGACAAGAACTATCTTATTGGAAAAGCTATGGGATGTTAATGGAGAATTTGTAAATAACAATACATTATCAGTAGCAATGAAACGTCTTAGAGATAAGTTGGAAGATGCTTCTTTTATTAAAACAGTGAGAGGAATAGGATATAGATTGGAGGATTAAAGTTCATATGAAGAAAGAAAGTATGATAGTATGGCTATTTACTAGTTTTATATATATAACATTTTTTTGTGTTATATTTGCTGGTTTTATTTACAGGCAATCAGAGAATATGTTTTATGAAAAAACTGCACAACTTATAGCAGCTGGAGTTAATGATAATTCTGATATTGAACAAGCTTTGGTATCATCACTAAAAAAGAAAAATGAAATAGATATAAATAAGGGCAAAGAAATATTAGAGAAATATGGTTATATTGAAGATTCTAAAGTTATTTTTAATATTCATGAAAGATTTAGTAAACCATTTAAGGGGGTTTTAATACTAATTGCAGTACTATTTTTTTATTTTGGAGGATCATTAATAGTTTCGAATATTATAAAACGTAAACGTATAGATGATTTAGCAGAATATCTTTACGACATAAATGAAGGAATTTATAGAATGCAGGCTGAGAAAAAAGAAGACGAATTTTCAATTTTAGAAGATGAATTATATAAAACAGTTATGATGCTTAGAGAAAGTCGGGAAAAAGAAAAGGAAGAAAAAGAAACGCTATGTAATAATCTTGCAGATATATCCCATCAACTTAAGACCCCGCTTACGTCCATGTCACTGATGATTGAATTATTAGAAAGCAGCCCTATTGAAGGAGATGAAGCCTTATATATTGAAAGTATTTCAGCACAGATACATCGTCTAAATTATTTAGTGTCGTCATTGTTAATACTTTCAAAAATCGATGCAGATGCAATGACATTGGAATATAAACCTATTAATGTTTATGAATTGGTATGCGTCGCTGTTGAACCGTTATATTTAATGATAGAAAAAAAGAACCAACAACTTTTTATAAAAGACAATAGTGATGTATTTTTTACTGGTGATTTTCATTGGACCAATGAAGCAATTCTTAATATAGTCAAAAATTGCTCTGAACACACACCAAATGGAGGAGCAATCTCTATAGAGTATAAACAAGATCCTATATGTACACAAATAATAATTGAAGATAATGGGGAGGGATTTGATAATAAGGATATTCCACATCTGTTTACTAGATTTTATAAGGGTGCAAATTCATCTAAGGACAGCGTGGGAATTGGACTTGCCCTTGCAAATTCCATAATTAAAAAACAAAATGGTGAAATCATTGCTGTAAATAAGGAAACAGGAGGAGCACAATTTATAATAAAATTTTATACATATTAATTGGGCATAATCAAATAAATAAAAGGTAAGCATTGTAGCATATTTGACTTTTTATTTCTTTTCATATGCCCTAGCCATGTCACCAAGATGTAAGTTAAGAAAGGTAAAATAATGTTAGTCAAAAAAACACAGTAAAATCATAAACTCTTTGAAAGTATGAACTAATAAAGAAAGGGGATAATATTTTGGAAATATTAAGAACTGAAAATCTTACAAAAACTTACGGAATGGGTGATACGAAGGTTACTGCATTGGACAATTTAAATTTAAAAATAAACAAAGGAGAATTTGTTTCAATAATTGGAGCAAGTGGATCAGGAAAATCTACACTCCTGCATATGTTAGGGGGAGTGGATAAACCTACAAGTGGAAAAATATATATCGATGGAACTGATATTTCATCAATGAATGAAACTAAATTGGCTTTATTTCGCCGACGAAAAGTAGGGTTAATATATCAATTTTTCAATCTTATTCCTACCATAACTGTTGAAAAAAATATATTATTACCTATGCTGTTAGATAACAGAAATCCTAAAAGAGAAGAATTTGATAAGATTGTAAAAATGCTTGGTTTAAAGGAAAGGCTTAATCATCTACCAAACCAGCTTTCAGGTGGGCAGCAGCAAAGGGTTGCTATAGGTCGCTCATTAATTTATAGACCTTCTATTATTCTAGCAGATGAACCCACTGGAAACCTTGATAGAAAAAATTCTGAAAGTATTCTTGAAATGTTAAAGATTTCAAATAAAGAGTATAACCAGACTATTTTAATGATTACTCATGACGAAAAAATTGCATTATCAGCAGATCGAATGATTAGAATAGATGATGGTAAAATTGTATCAGATGAGGTGATTAAGCAATGAATATCATGAGCGAATATACATATAATCATTTGAGAAAGAGTAAGCGACATACAATTTCTATAATAATTGCTATTACAATTGCCTCAGCACTTCTATGTTCACTATGTATATTTGTACATAATGTATGGAAAGGAAACGTAACCACAACAATTGAACATGGAGGTTATTGGCATGGGGAATTAAAGGAGTCTATATCAGGTGATAAATTAAAATATGTAACAGAAAACCCAGAGGTTGAAACCACGATGGTTAAAGGATCTTGGATTACTGCTAAACTTTCAAATACAAAACGTCCCTATCTATTAATGAGAGATGCAGATGCAAATTTTTGGTCGGATATGGGTTATCAAGATGATCTTACAAAAGGTAAACTTCCTGAAAAATCTGGAGAAATTGTTTTATCAAAATTATTCTTCTTGGATAATCCTTCCTATAAAATTGGTGATAAGTTGACTCTTCCCATAGGTAATCGTATGTTGGGTGATAAAATAATTAGAGTCAACGATTATAAACAATCAGGTGAGACTTTCAAGGCAATAGGTACTAAGACGTATACCATAGTTGGAGAAATAGATGTTTCTGGAGTGTCTATATATCCCGGATATATTGCTATGGGATACTTGGATCCTTCACAAATTCAACCTGAAGATGAACTTACAGTTTATATGCGTTTGGTGAACCCTCGTAAAATATATGAGACATTACCTCAAATTGCTAAGTCTACGGGATTAGCTAAGGATGAATATGGAAAATATGGCGTTTTCTATAATACACCTCTATTAACTTTATATGGAATTAGCGATAAAAATGGTGAAAACACTGAAATAATTGTAATAATAGCAATGGTAATAATAATGGCTTTACTAGTTATGGGAACATTTATTCTTATTATCTATAATGCATTTTCACTATCTGCTAATAGCAGGATTAAACAACTAGGTATCCTAAAAAGTTTAGGAGCAACTCCAAAGCAAATTAGGCATTCTGTTATCTATGAAGGGTTTTTGCTTTGGATTATTCAATTACCAATCAGTATCATGATAGGATACTTATTTAGCTATATGGTTGTTTTTAAAATTAATGAAATTTTTAGTGCTACAGAAGGTTTTACAAAAACACATATTTCCTTCTCATGGGTAGTAGTTGGTTTTGCTATTGCTATTTCATTGATTACCGTTTTAATATCGGCGTATATTCCAGCAAGAAAGGTGGCAAAAGTATCAGCTATTGTTGGAATACGTCAGAATAGTGATAGAGTAAAATTAAAAAAACAAAAAAGCCATCCAATAATTAAAAAAATATTTGGTACAGAAGGTGAGCTAGCAAGATCACAATTTTCAGCTAACAAAAGAAGTTTACGCACGGCTGTACTATCTCTTTCAATATGTTTTAGCTTAATAGTGGGGTATATTAGCATTGTATCTATGTTAAATTTAGCGGAGTCTAAGGATGATGAAATAGCCAAATATGATATGATGGTTAATCTAAATATTGCTGATGAACCAAGTGATGAGATGATAAATAAAATTCTTTCGCTGCCTGAAGTTAAGGATAGCGTAATCAGAAGACAAGCACGTACTGCAACCTATGTAACATCAGAACAGGAGTCAGATGTTTTTGCTAAGTCTGGAGGATTTGATGGGGTAAATAGCTTGCGATATGCTGTATTGAATGAAAATGGAAAGCATAGAATTATAACAAATTTAGTTGGATTAAGCGATGAATCATTTAAAAAGTATTGTAAAGAAATTGGTATTGATTCTGAGAAATATTATCAAGATGGTGTACCGACAGGAATATTATTAGACAGCTCATATCATACACCAAAGGATTCAAAAGTTGCACAAAAAATACCATTATTAAATATAAAAGAAGGCGATGAGCTAATTTTAAATGAAAAAGTAGAAAAGTATATGGATACAAATTATAAATTTAATGTTCAAGTGGGAGCTGTTACAGAGATTTTTCCAGGTGGACTAGGAATGGGTAGATACAACGTAGCTTGTATAGTTCCTATGAAAACATATCAGAAACTAGTTGGCAATTTTATGCCAGATCGTATGATTGAATGTGGCCGTATGTCAATTGATTTGTTGGTTGGTGATGAGGCTAGTCCAAGCACAAAGAAAGAATTAACTAAGATTTGTAGTTCTTATCTTGGATTTGAAGATTTTACGATATGGAGTCTATTGGAAGATAAAAATCATGAGGAATTGGTTCAACAAGCTACAGCTACTAGTGTTTTTGCTACAGCCTCAATGATTGGTTTAATTGGTATTCTTAACGCGTTTTCTACCATTTCCAATAATCTTAGATTACGCAAGAGAGAATTTGCTATACTTAGATCAGTAGGATTAACACCAAAGGGGTTAAATAAAATACTGATGCTAGAAGGTTTATTCTTCGCTGTAACACCTATTATGGTTAGTATCCCAATAATATTATTTATTTGTTGGTTTATGTTAAGATTAGCACCAATTACATTAGTTGAGTTTATACCAGTTTTTCCAATAGGAGTAACTCTAACGTATACTATGCTTATAATTGTATCTATTTTCTTATCCTATTATTTTTCTTCAACATCCGTTAAAAAAAGTAATGTAGTAGAATCAATCAAAAACGAAATAGTATAATATTAAAGTTCATTGCAAAAACCGGTAACTTGATGGGAATTAAATCTATCATGTACCGGTTTTTGCTATTATTTAATGCTTTCATATTATAGTAAGCCTAGCTAAATTAGGATCACTACAATAAAAGGTCATATATTTTTTATATAATTATTTTTCAATACACTTAAAACCATATATATCTTTACACATATTAAAGAAAGCAGTAGCAATAGGTGTAAGAGTCCTTCTAGAACTTACTATAAGATATATACTTCTTTTTAATGAAAGCCCTTTTATAGTACTTATTCTCATCTTATTACAATTAACTAAATCATCGCATAGGCATTTTGATAATATGGAAACTCCCATACCTAATTTTAATAATTTAATTTGTGCATCCAAATTATCAACTTCACATAAAACTTTTAATTTATTGATATCTATATCTCCATCCATGAGAGCTGATTCAAATGTTTTTCTAGTTGCAGATTCTCTTTCTCTTATTATAAATTTATGATTTAATAAATCGGAAGGTTTGACTACTTCTGGTAAGTTTAAACTTGGATGAGAGACTACAACTAATTCATCGTCCATAATTTTATAGCTTTTTATTTTGCTATTATGTATCATAGTACCAACCAATCCAATTTCACAATTTAAATCTAAAATATCTTTTATAATTCCAACAGAACCTTGTTCTTTTATGTTAAATTTAACATTTGAATAAGTATCATTAAAATCACTAATTAGTTCAGGCAATATAGAATTGCAAGGTGTAGTACTTGCAGAAATATGCAATCTTCCAGAAATGTTATTGTTGAAATTTGACATGTCTGCAATGGCATTATTTCGAGTATTAATTATATCTGTTGCATATTCTAGAAAAGACTCCCCGGCAGGAGTTAAATTAACTTCTTTAGAGGTTCTATCAAAAAGTTGAATTTTTAATTCCTTTTCAAGACTAGATATATTAGAGCTTATCGTTGGTTGTGAAAGATAGATAGCATTTGCAGCCTTAGAGAAACTTCTTAATTTTGCCACAGTTATAAAGGCTTCTAATTGTTTAAAATCCATAATTCTCCCCCTAATATTTTATTCCATTCATATATATTATCTATTTAACTATTTAATATTTCAATACAATTTAGTAAAAAGTTTAACAATATTGAAAATTATAGTTATTAATTACTTAATTATGCAAAGAAATATGGATATTTTTACATTAAATGTAGCTAACTTGAAGGCAATCTTACTAAGGTCTATAAATGAAGTATATTTTTGAAGTTCCATAATTAGTTATACAACATATTAGTTTAAAAATTAACAATAAGGTATAAGGATTAAAAATAAAAAAGATGTGACCTCATCACACCTTTTGTTAACTTTTCCATTTAAATACTACAATACCTGCTATCATAATAGCAATTCCTATAATCTCTTTGAGTCCACATACTGCATTACATCCATCTGGGCTAAACCAGCCAAAATGATCTATAAGTGCTGCTGAAGCCAATTGAGCAACTAAAATAATTCCTATAGCGTAAGTAATTCCTAAGGTTGATATACTTTTCATTACTGTATATATAATAACAGCGCCTAAAACTCCACCTAATAAATAAATTTTATTGGCATCTTTTACAGCTTGTAAGTTACCATCACCAGCTAAAAGCATTACTACAAATGTAACTATTAGAGCAATTGCTTGAACTATGACATTTGTTTCCCAAAGTCCAACAGTGTCTGAAAGCCTTGTATTAAAAACTCCTTGAAGGCTCATACTTACACCTGAAATTATAGCTATTATTATCCCTAACATTTAAATCACCATCCTTAAAGATAGTGTTTCCTAATATTAGGATTAATATTTAGATATATTCAAAAAATAACTAGTAGGTATGCTCATGTACCTTGTATAGAGATACAAGGTGAAAACTTAACATATGCTCTGGAAAATATATTTTCTATAGCAATAGCTTAAATCCTTAGAAATNNNNTTATGGAAATTAAAATCATGCATAAGTTAAAATTTCCACTAGTTATTTCTTAATATGGTTTAGTAACCTTCATCTTGTCTTTTATGATTTATTTCATTTTTACTTAGATAAGCTTTTTCAACATCTTTATTGGTGAATCCTAATGCATTTCCTAAAAGAATAAAATACTCAAATAAATCTATATAGTTTTTTTCTGATTTATTCTTAGCAAAAGTATTTATTTTTTCATTAAGATTTAAGAACATATTAGTAAGATCAGCGTTATCTTTAAAATTTAAGCTTTCATTAAGGTTAATATTTTGAAGATTAGTCTCAATTCCTATACTTAAAATAAAATGAAGACAATCCACATATTCTTCAAGAATTACTGAAGCTTCAGAAGGTTTCTTTAAGCTCCAAAATTTAAAGCACCTAGTTTCATTAGCTAGTTCACCTACTTCAACTTGAAGAGCCAATATCTTTTTATAAAATAACTCTTGATTTTGTAAATTATGTTCACTTTCAATTCTAGCATCTAGTTTTTCTTGCATTTCAAATAATTTTTTTAAATTCATTTGTGTTTGCCACCTTCCATAAAAGGTTAAGTAAGAGGAAATTTAAAGATTACCATTTCATCTTCATCATTTACAGGTTTCCAAAGCTGTAATTCATTAATTTTAATTATAAAATCTTTATCATTGTTTTTAGCAAAACTACAAGCAGAAGCGTATTCAAAATCACTCCATTGCTTATCAGAAAAATAACTGTTTGCCAGGGAAATATGAAGATCATAATTTTCAATATTTTCTCTTACCTTAAATTTTTCCTTTTTTAATATATGATTGATATCCTTTGACAACTTTAATATTCTACCATAATCTCGTATCTTTAAATTTACAGATTTATAGGGTGGATCAAAGCAAATCACACCATCTGATTTAGCTTCAAAGGAAGAGTATTTTCTTAGTATTTTCTTTAATGATTTTATGAGCATGTCCACATCAGGGTCATGTATAACTTCTATAGTAATGTGAAGCTTAGGCAATTTATCATTTTTATCAAACAGCTTATAATTATAACAAATTTCTTTTTGTATTTCCTCAATATACTTATAAGAAGAATCATCTAGTAATGCTACTAAATAATAAATCATAAGAAATACTCCTTTCTAAGATAAAGCATATTCAAAAAATAACTAGTCAATATGATAAAGTACTTTGTGCCATACCTTTGACTAGTTAATTTTTTGAATATGCCTTATTTCAAATTGTCAACTAAAAATCTTTTAAAGGATAAGATTTAACTATATCTTTATTATTATTCATTTGTTTCCAAATCTCAAATCTATTTATTTTTATAAACTTATAGAAATCTTCCTTATTTTTTTTATTATCTATACAAAGATTTCCATTCATTGATGCTTTCCTAATAGAGTGATTAGCATTAGAAATAGGTATATTAAAAGTGGAACCATTATACTCTTTAATACTAATTCCATATAGTGATAAAGTATCAAACAATTTTCTAGAAATACGATTTATATATCCTTTATCTTCAACCCTTAGTCCTACCATGTTAGAGTCTTCATTAAATATGATATTATTATTTATACCTATTTTAAATTTTTTATAGGGACTTAACATTTTAGTAAGAACACCATCTAGCTTATCAATATCATTATTATTTACAACTCCTAAAGGTATATGAAGTACAGGAGTATTTTTGTAAAGTCTATATCTTTTGCTTATACTTTTTTGAAGTTCCGTAATTCCAGAAGATGATGGTTCATCAAATAGTGCAACTAAATAATATTTCATAAGTTATCCTCCATAACCCAAAGGTTTTTATGTATAGTATGCAACTTTAAAGAATAATTAATTATTTCTTAAAGGCATCTTAATAATATATTACACAAAAACTATGTTAATTATAATAATAAAATATTATACCATATTTAAGGTAATTTGTATTTAGTTATCTTCGGGAAATAACAAGGCAACATGATTATAGATAAACTACTTTTTTAAAGGTGCCTTAAATAAAGCAAAAGTTACGAATATATATATGTGATAACTCTTGCATATATAGGCTATAGGCTTTATAGTATAATGGGAAATTAAAAGATATGCATTTAAAAATTTAATGTTAAAATATAATATGTATATGATATAATATATTGTAATGTAAATTTTTAAATTAGAATTTGATTAGAAACTTTAATATATATTAAATAGTGAGGATGATACCGTAATGGAAAAATTAGTGATTAATGGTGGTAAATCCATGTATGGAGAAATAGAAATAAACGGAGCAAAAAATGCAGTAGTGGCTATTTTACCAGCGGCTATTACGGCAAGTAAAGAAGTTTGTTGTATTGAAAATATACCTGATATAGAAGATGTTAATTGTATAGAGAGAATATTTGAATCATTAGGATGTAATGTTAAGAGAGAGAAAAACTCAATAACTATAGATAGTAGAAATGTAACTAGCTTAAATGCTAACACAGAAGATATGAGAAAAATGAGAGCTTCATATTATTTTTTAGGAGCTTTACTAGGTAGATTTAAAGAAGCAAGAATTGAGCTTCCAGGTGGATGTCCAATAGGGGTTAGACCTATTGATCAACATATAAAAGGTTTCGAAGCATTAGGTGCTAAAGTTACCATTGAACATGGTGCTGTTAGTGCAAAAGCTGACAAGTTAATTGGAACTAGTATTTATTTTGATGTTGTAAGCGTAGGTGCAACTATAAATGTTATGCTAGCAGCTACTTTTGCTGAGGGAACAACTATATTAGAAAATGCGGCCAAAGAACCACATGTTGTTGACGTTGCAAACTTTTTAAATAGTATGGGTGCCAATATAAAAGGCGCTGGTACAGATTTAATAAAAATTACGGGTGTTAATGAACTTACAGGATGCAATTATTCTGTAATTCCAGACCAAATAGAGGCAGGAACATTTATGATTGCAACAGCTGCTTGTGGAGGAGAAGTAAAGCTTAAAAATGTAATTCCAAAGCATTTAGAATCCATATCAGCAAAGCTTATAGAAATGGGTGCAGAAGTTATTGAATGTGATGACATGATCACTGTTAAATCTAATGGAAGACTTAAAGGTGTTAATATAAAAACATTACCTTATCCAGGATTTCCAACGGATGTTCAGCAACCTATGAGCACTTTATTGACTATATCAAATGGAAGAAGCATTATAAATGAAAGTATATATGAAAGTAGATTAAAGCACGTTGATGAACTAAAAAAAATGGGTGCTAATATAAATGTTGAAGGAAGAATTGCTATAATTGATGGAGTTGAGAAGCTTACAGGAGCTCATGTGAAAGCTACTGATTTAAGAGCAGGAGCAGCATTAGTTATTGCAGGACTTGTAGCAGAGGGTGTGACTGCAGTAGAAGGAATACACCATATAGATAGAGGATATCCTAATATAGAGAAAAAATTTAGAATGCTTGGTGCAGATATAACTAGAGAAATATTTGAGTAGTAATATAAGCAAATTACTAACTTTCAATACTTTAGTGTTTTGACACTAGGCAAAGGAGAATTATATGATATTTTGTCCATTGTTTAGCGGAAGTAGTGGGAATAGTATTTTTGTTTCAAATAATAATACCAAAATACTAGTGGATGCAGGAGTACCAGGAAAAAATATAGAGGCACAATTAAAGGAAATAGATCAAAGCCCTAAGGAAATAGACGGGATATTTGTTACTCATGAGCATTCAGACCACATAAAAGGTGTAGGGGTTATGTCTAGGCGATATAATATACCCGTATATGCTAATGAATTAACATGGGAAGCTATGAAAGATAAAATAGGTAAAGTAAAAGAAGAGAATATTAAAATAATAGATAAACAATACATAGAAATTAAAGATATGACAGTACAAACTTTTAGTATATCACATGATGCTGTAGATCCTTCAGGATATGCATTTCATACTAAAGAAGGTATGGCTTGTATTGCTACAGATTTAGGTCACTTTTCTGAAAGTGTAAAATCTGTTATAAAAGAGGCTGATATATTATTATTGGAAAGCAATCATGATGTTGAGATGCTAAAATTTGGTCCATATCCTTATGTACTAAAGAAAAGAATATTAAGTGATATTGGTCATCTTTCAAATGAAGCTTGTGGTAAGGCTATATTGGAAATAATGAATGAAAAGCATAGAACTATTTATTTAGGACATTTAAGTAATACGAATAACTATCCACAATTAGCATATGAAACGGTTTTAAGTCTTTTAAGAGAAAACTCAATAGAGGTAGGAAGAGATATAAATATTACTATGGCACATAGAGATAGACATAGTGATGTTGTGTCGTTATAATATTTTTAGGAGCAAGAGGCTTAATAAATGCTAATGTTATTGAGCAATAAGGGGGAAGTTATGAATAAAAAAGTATTAATAGTAGCATTATGTTTAGTTTTAGCATTGGCAGCATTAGCTTTTCGTAGTTTTGAAAACAAGGATAGAAATAGTATTTTAAGTAAAGAAAAGCTTCAAAATTTAAAATTACCGTCAGAAAAAGATGACTATATTGATATAAAGCTTTATTTTGATGGATCTAAAAATGATAAAGATGTAAAGATAGCTAAAGAGGAAAGACTTGTTAATAAGGAAGAGTTAGTAGGAGAAATAATAATGCAGGAGCTTATAAAAGGACCAGCTGTTGTTAGTGAATCTAAACCTATTCTTCCTAAGGAAACAAGACTACTTAGTTTTTCAATAAAAGAAGGAGTAGCTTATGTTAACTTAAGCGGTGTAGCAGAAGTCGCAATGTCTCCAGAGCAAGAGAAGGCAACCTTAACTTGTATAGCTACATCATTAACTCAACTACCTTCTATAGAGCAAATAATGATTACTGTTGAGAATAAGAATATAGAAAGTTTAGGCGGAAATTATAATATATCTAAGCCATTTTCTAAACAAGAAATAGATGGAATGCTTAAGCGATAAAATTATAATAAATATTGAAAGAAATCTAAATATTTATTATAATTAAGTATAATCAACAAAGGTATAATATTTTTATGCATAAAGGAGATAAGAACATGAGTTTATATAATGCTTGGACTAATTACGTAGTAGAGTTCGTAAGAAATAATGGTGAACCAGCATTCTGGAAAGAATATGCTAAAATAGAAACTCTTATATATAGTAAGGTTCTAACTAATCTTGAAGGAAAAGTAAGTGGAAAGGTTAGTGATTTAGCAAAAGAACATGAAGTAACAGATGTTCATTTCATGGGATTTTTAGATGGAATAAATGAAAGCTTAGAAAAAGAGTTAGATTTAGAAAGCATAGAAGCTGATTCACAAATTGAAATTCAAATTAACTTTGATAAGTTATATTTCAACATGCTAGAATCAAAAGCTGACTACTTATATAGCTTACCACAGTGGGATAGAATATTCTCAGAAGAAAAGAGAAAAGAAATAACTAAAGAGTGGAGAAGCTCTAAAGTAATAGTTAAAGAAGAAAAGATTGGTAGAAATGATCCATGTACTTGTGGAAGCGGTAAAAAGTACAAAAAATGCTGTGGAAAATAATTTAAATCTAATTTCTTAATGGAAATATTTTGTTGATATTTAAATTATAAAATTCAGTGAAAGATTAATAGTCCCTGTAAATAAAGAAATTTTTATGGGGATTTTTTGTTTTATGTAAAATTATTTTAGTATAAGCTAAAAAATAATATATTTTTAATAGTCGTGACTTTGTCATGGCTATTTATTTTTTAGAAATAAATTGATAGCTGAATAAATAATGTGAAATTCATAAAAACTATAGGTGTTAAATGATAGGAGTGGAGAAAGTGGAATATTTATTTGTTATACAAGATAATTTAATAATCCCATTAATATCATCAGCATCTGTACTTACAGGAACATTAATAGGAGCTTTATTAAATTGGATTATAAATAAGAAGATCACAGAAAGAACTATTAAGGAGCAGTATAAGCTTAGAGAACAAAGTCGAAAATATCAAGAAGAAATTAACACTCAAGAAATTTGTAAANNATTTGTAAATATGTAAATAACATAAGATTAGACATAGCTACTGCAATATTTCAAAGCATTAGAACTATTAAAGATATAAAAGATGGAAAGGATGCTTATAATCATATAATACCTATAAACAAAAATTATCCTAATATTATTTCTTGTTTGATAGAAAAATATAATTTAAATGATATAAGTTATATATATCAGTTGTATGGAATAATAGAAAAGGTAAACCATGATGTACTTAGAAGTAATTTTTATGACAAAAATATACTAAAACAAATAGAAAAAGATTATTACAATATACTTATAAAACTATATGGCGAAAATGTAGATAAAATCATAGAAGTTGATATAGAAAATATTCAGTATAGGGATTTATATGATAATGATCTAATAAATAAAAAATATAAAGACATCCTACAAAAACTAGATAAATTATGTTATTTAGAAAATCTTAAAAATTTTAATGAGGAACCATGATTATAGGGTTCAACAATGAAAAATTAATTTATACATGATTTTAATNNTAATTTCTAAGGATTTAAGCTGTTTTTATAGAAAATTTATTTTCCAGAGTATATATTAAGTTTTCACATTGTATCCCTATAACAGACATCTACATTAAATGATTAATACATTTTAAAATTAAAACGAAGTAGACATTTTTATCTCCTTTTCATAAGTTAATAAAGAGGAGGAGATTAATAAATGACACAAGATAATAAAATTGAAAGCGAAAGTAATATTGAATATCAACAACCAAGTGAACTGATGAGAGAATCAGCAAATCTTTTATATAGAATTCCAGTATTTCTAAGTCATCCAAGTCGACTTAATAGTGCTCAACAACAATTTGTAAATATTTTAATTAGAGAAATTAGAACGGCTTTATTATTTCCAAGGACATTACCAATTAGTGAACAATATACTGAAACACCGCTAACTAATATACGCCGAATGATTTTATCTAGTTATGGACTAGTGGCGCTTAATTTGAAGCAAAGAAAAGTTAATGTTATAGAAAATAACCTTGGTCAGCCTCAAGACCAGACTATATGGGAAGGTAGTCCATTTGCTCAGATTGAGCCAGCTATGGCTTATCAATTTGGACTTCCACTTCTTCTCATTAGGGAAGTAGATGTAGAGCAAAATGGTATTTGGGCTTTTGGAATAGGACCATTCCTACTTTTAGAATGGAATTCTAATGAGCCAATTGGGGATTTCTTTAGAAGAAATGATTGGAAAGAAATTTTTCAGAATTGGATAAGTCATGTAAGAAATGGCTATTATATTCAAACACAACCTGAGTTCCGATATAGTTGTGAAAAAAATAGTGGAAATTAATTAAGTTTTTAATATATAATAAAAATAAAAAATCAAAATTAGTCCCTAGCGTTTTTACCAAAAACCTAGGGATTAATTTTGATTATAAAATTATCTAATCAGATGATTTCTAATAAAAATATATAGATGAGCTTGTAAAATCTTTGTTAAGTAGTGGAATATTAGATGCGAAAAGAGTATTATAATATATAATCTATTTGCACTGCATATAAATCTACAGTACAAACTGATCAAGCCGATGAATTATTTTATTCATGGAGCTGGGCCATAATTTTGGCAACAGGATATTATATACCTGTGGGACAGTATATTGTTCTACAGGTATTTTTTTATTTATCTTAAGAACAATAACTGAAAATAAGATCTTTGATGCATTGCCATAGAGCTATCAAACAGAAATTCTTAGAAAATCTAAGAACAAAAATGGAGGTAACTTTTATGACAGAATCAAAAAAATTAAAGGAATTTGTAGGATTGACAAATGAAGAAGCAAAAAAGGCACAAGAAAGATACGGGAAAAATCAACTGATTCCTAAAAAAACGGAGAGCTTTTTTGCAAAGATTTTAGAAGTACTGAAGGAACCCATGTTTTTACTTTTGCTTATAGCAGCAACAATTTATTTTATTCTAGGAGAACCACGTGATGGAACAATAATGTTGGTATTTGTAGTTGGAATTATTAGCATTGATGTAATTCAAGAGTGGAAAACAGATAAGACTTTAAAGGCACTTAAAAATTTATCAGCACCTCATATTACTGTAATTAGAGATGGAATAGAAAGTACTATTAATAGCGAGGACTTAGTTCCAGGTGATTTGATGATTATCACTGAAGGAGTTAAGATTCCAGCTGATGGGAAAGTTATAAGTGCTAACGATCTTTGTGTAGATGAGTCATCTTTAACAGGCGAGGCAGAAGGTGTTTGGAAGTCCGTTGATGACTCTGAAAATAAAGATTATTGGAAGAAGGATTATTGTTATGCAGGAACTTTAGTTACTCAAGGGATTGGCATTATTAAAGTAGAGAAAATTGGTGTTGAAACTGAGTATGGGAAGATTGGAATGAATATTGCAGAAGCACCGGAAAATCCTACTCCAATGCAAAAACAAACTGAAAAGTTAGTTAAGGTTTGTGCATATATTGCTGGAGGCTTATTTATACTAGTTTGCTTAATAACTTATATGAATTTATCAGGGTTTGCATTTAAAGATAGAATAGTAGAAAGCATATTATCAGGGATTACTCTAGCAATGGCTATGATACCTGAGGAGTTTCCTGTTATTTTAACAGTATTCTTGTCAATGGGAGCATGGAGATTGGCTAAGAAAAAATCTTTAGTAAGAAAGTTACCTTCTGTAGAAACACTTGGTGCAATATCAGTACTATGTGTAGATAAGACAGGTACTATTACGATGAATAAGATGACTGTTACTGATGCATGGTCAATTAATAATGATATAGATGATTTAAGTAGAGTTATGGGAATGGCTTGTGAAACAGATGCTTATGATCCTATGGAGCAAGCCATGATTAAATACTGTGAAGATAATAATATTAATAAAGAGGAAATCTTCAATGGAAAACTTTTAACAGAGTATTCTTTTACAAATGAAAGAAAAATGATGGGTCATGTATGGGAGAGAGAAGAGGGAATTTTGGTTACTTCAAAAGGTTCTCCTGAAAAAATTATGACACTTTGTAATTTAAATGATAATGATAGGAAGAAAATTGAAAATAGGATTTTTGAAATGTCTTCAAATGGGTTAAGAGTTATAGCAGTAGGAAAGATGGTAGTGGATAGTGAGGATAATATACCAAATGAATTAGAAGATTGTAATCTAGATTTTTTAGGACTTATAGGACTTCAAGATCCGCCAAGAGAATCAGTAAAAAATGATATATCAAGCTGTATAAAAGCTGGTATTAGGGTTGTAATGATTACTGGGGACAATGGTATAACTGCAAGTGCCATTGCAAAACAAGTTGGCATTCCTCATAGTGATGAAATTATTACTGGAGATATGCTTAATGATATGAGTGATGAAGAACTTAAAGAAAGAATTAAGGATGTTAGCATATTCTCAAGAGTAGTACCAGAGCATAAGATGAGAATAGTTAAGGCATTTAAAGAAAATGGAGAAGTTGTTGCCATGACAGGAGATGGAGTTAACGATGCTCCGGCGCTTAAATATGCTGATATTGGAATAGCAATGGGTAAAAGAGGATCAGAAGTATCCAGGGAAGCAGCTGATTTAATACTTTTAGATGATAACTTTTCAACTATAGTTGATACAGTGAAAGATGGCAGAAGAATATATGATAATATAAGAAAAGCAATAGGGTATGTATTTACTATTCATATTCCAATAGCATTTGCATCACTTTTGGCACCTTTCTTAGGTATTGGCTCATCAGCTTTATTGTTATTACCAGTTCATGTAGTACTTTTAGAAATTATTATAGATCCAACTTGCTCTATAGTGTTAGAGAGGCAGCCAGCAGAAGATGACATTATGGATCGTAAGCCTCGTAATCCGCAAGAGAATATTCTAACTTCTAGTATGTTAGCTAAAAGTATTGCCCAAGGAATAGTACTATTTGTAGCATCTTTTGGAATCTACTATATATATTTAAATAGTCATGCTGATGGGGTAGCAGTAGCACGTTCAATGGGTCTTGCTATAATAATGATTTCTAATTTACTTTTAGTTCAAGTAAATAGTTCCAACAAGGAATATGCATATAAATCTTTTATGAATCTTTACAAAGATAAGGTTATGTGGGTAGTTATGATAGGAACTATCTTAGGACTTGGAGTAATTTTATACACACCATTAGCAGGGATATTAAACTTAGCAGCTTTAAGCTTTAGTCAAGTTAGTATAGTATTGGCCATATCACTAGCTTCTATAATGTGGTATGAAGTAGTTAAGTTTATTAAAAATAAAAAGATTGTTAAATAAAATAATGGAAGTATTATTTTAAAATTAGAGAAAGAAGTATAACTTTAGATTAAGTTATGCTTCTTTTAGCTTTTTGTCATTTATAAATAGGAGTAATTAGGATTAGAAAACTTAGATTATATATTAATAAGAATACACCTTAGCAAGTGTTTATTTATCTACTATGAACAACATTTCTTTATATCTATGAAAAATAATTAAAATTATTTTTAAAGATAGGGTTAATAGTTAAAACTAATATGGTGTAATAAACACAAAATAAGTTATGCTATAATATTGTGTGAAATATTTTTACTATAAGGAGAAAACTCATGAACATAACACTGATAACCGTAGGAAAAATAAAAGAAAAATATTTAAAAGATGGAATAGATGAATACTCAAAAAGGCTTCAAAGATACTGCAAGCTTTCAATAATAGAACTACAAGATGAAAAAACACCAGACAATGCTTCACAAAAAGAAGAACTACAAATAAAAAACAAAGAAGGAGAAGCTATCCTAAAATCAATAAAAGATAATATGTACGTAATAGCTCTAGATTTAAAAGGTAAAAATCTAACCTCAGAAGAATTCTCAAATTACATACAAGACCTAGGAACCATGGGTAAAAGTGATATAACTTTCATAATTGGAGGATCTCTAGGCCTATCACAAGATGTTCTAAACAGAGCAAACTACAAACTATGTTTTTCCAAGATGACCTTCCCTCACCAACTATTTAGAATGATGCTGTTAGAGCAAGTTTATAGAGGATTTAGGATAATGAAGGGTGAACCGTATCATAAGTAAATTAGATTTTTACTAAAATTGGATAGAGTATGCTTAAATTAAGTTATAATGAGTTTTGAGGTAATTATAGACTAATTATATATAAAGCATGTATAATAAAGGCATAAATTAACATAAGGATAAATTTAAATTTCAAAGGAGGAACTTTTATGAATTATATAGTGATACAAGTAGTTTTAAAAGAAAAATGGCTTGGAACAGGGTCAGGAAATTTAACGGAATTAGAAAAGGTCATAAATGATCAAGCAGCAAAAGGATATAGATTACATACAATTACTACAGCGGCATCAGGAAGTAAAGGTATGCTTGGCGGAGATAGAATTCAAGCAACATTAGTGTTTGAAAAATTATAATTATAAATTCCAGTTTTACAGGAATATTAATTGATGTATATAAGAGGTAAATCAATTACATATTATTAATTTAGAAAAGAAAAAAACTTTTACTTGTATTTAGAGATACAGGTAAGAGTTTTTATTGTATATTGAAAACCGCCTGCTACCTGGGTGAGTTCTGAAAAGCTTTAGTGATGAGTATGACAAAAAAGACATCCTTTTGTTAAAATAGAAATGGTTTCGCCAGCCAAATCTAAAAAACAAAAGGAGGCCATCCAAAATAAATAGTAATAGTTTATCGCACACAAAGTGGAATTGTAAACGACAGTATCCTCATTTCTTATCATAAAACCTACATCATATTTGCTGAAATTATCAATAGTTCCCCAATTATTAACCCAATCCATTACTTTTTCTGAGTTCTTGAGATTACATTTGCTTATATAGTTTGGAACCACGTTTTCTAAGGAAAATCCTTCTTTCACATTCAACTTATAATCGCGATATTTTAGATTATTTAAAACATAATGACGCCTTTTATACTTTCTAATAAACTTGTTTTGGTGAACTTCAGAAAGTTTAGTTTCCCATTCATCAGTATCTAAAATCAAGTCATCCCAAAAATCTAATTCTTCTTTTACCTCAGAATTAAACTTTTCAATATCTAATGTTCCTTGATAAAATCATCCAGTTATTGAAAAACGTATTATTTATTTAAAGTACTGCTTGAACTATGGAAGACAATGTAAAGTCTAAAAGTAATTTTATTGCAACATATAGACATATATGGTAAATTAAGTAAAACAAAGGAAAGAGTAAAAAAATATTAATAAAATTACTTATATAACTATTTGCGGAGATATATGGATTTTGAAAAAATTACCAACTAAGAGTATAACTAAACTGACTGGTCAGTTTAAATAGAGAGATTATACAAGGAGATATAATTATGGAGAAATTTTATCAAGACTTAAAAGTCAGCTTAGTTGAGCAGTATTTTCAATGCCCGGCCTACAAATTATTATGTGATAGCCAAGGGTTTAATCCTACTATAAATTTAAACTCTGAAAAAGACGTGGAAAGAGTTCCGTTTATAACAACTACACTATTTAAAAAGTCAGCTGGAATATTTACTAATTTACTTAAAGTACCTATAAATACAATTGATAAGTGGACAGTATCAAGTAGCACAAGTGGCGATCCAAGTGTAGTAGGAAGACGTATGTGCGACATGATGCAGATAAGGGAATTTAACGAACTTCAAAATAAATCTTTAAGAC
Organism: Clostridium sp. UBA6640; assembly: GCF_002455975.1. Classification (GTDB taxonomy): domain Bacteria; phylum Bacillota; class Clostridia; order Clostridiales; family Clostridiaceae; genus Clostridium_J. Next base: position 49,827 of record NZ_DKLM01000149.1, on the reverse strand, counting down.
CTAATACTGAGCAGGAATGCGTCTTTTTTCCGGATCCTGATACTATGAAAAAATATAAGAGTGAAGTAATATACGGCAAGAGGACAGAGTCATATATGGGGAATCTTTTGGATATGTTTGGCTTTAAAGAAAATACAGTTTTCATTATAAAGCCAGAAGGAGATAATTTAATTGTTGATGTAGATGCATTTAAAAAGTTTTTAATTAGTAATGACAAATTGAATAAACATCTTTCTATAAGAGGATCTGCACTTTCACTTTTTAACACAATAAATCTACTGAAAGAAACAATGCCACCATTCAACCTTGGGAAAAATGTATTAGTTCAAACTGGAGGTGGTGGCTGGGATGGAAAAAAAGGAACTATAAGTAATGGTACAGCTATAAGAAAGCACGAATTTGTTGAAACAGTTGCTGATTTTCTTGGAGTACCAGAAGAAAACTTCATTGATTCTTATTCCTTTACAGAAAACACTTTCTTTATTATCGGGCATTATTCAAAAGAATATAAAGATTATCTTTTTCATGTTCCAAAATGGGGTAAGGTTATAATAAGGGATATTAAAACTTTAGAACCACTGCATAATCCTGGAGATAGAGGGTTTATACAAATGTTAAATGCATATGGAACCCTTTCTTTTGCCGGAGCATCGATATTAGTAGATGATATTGGTGAAATAGTTTCAATAGATGAGTGTCCTGATTGCAAAGAGAAGCTTATGACAATAAGACTTATCGGTAGAGTAAAAGGCTCAGAAGCAAAAGGATGCGGAGCTACACTTAACGTAAGGGAGGAAAAATAATGAAAATTGAATATACATGTGGAAATACTGTATTATCCAAAAATGTTAATGATATAAATCTTGAGCTTATTTCTTCAGACGAGAATCAGATTCTTTGCGAAATAGATAGACTTACTGCAAATAAAAACAAAGTACATGATATTCCTGTGCAAGAGACTATAGAAATCTTAGATAAGTGTGCAAAGTTATGGTTAAATAGGGAATATTCTAAAAAGCATATAGAAATCTTAGCTCATATATTAAGCCAAAGTGAAGAACTTATAACATATGAACTTGAAAGTTCTATGCATATGCTTTTAAGAGAAAACTTAGAAAGAACGATCACGGAAGAACTTGGGAATGTAGACGTGCTGGATAAGTGGATTAAGACAAGTTATGGAGAAGTTCACAGACAACCAAGAGGGGTTATGTTCCATAATATTTCGGGAAATGCATTTGTAGTAATTCCTATGAGTATCTCAATGGGATTGTTATCAAAGAACTGCAATTTAGTAAAGGTATCCGGTGATGAGCCATATTTTGCCAATGCGTTTTATGAAAGCTTATGTGAGATCGATCCGGACATAAGTGAAAGATTGGCAGTAGTATATTTTAATAGTGAGTGCTCGGATATATATGAAGCTATAGTTAAAAAAGTAGATTGTGTAATACATTGGGGCGGTGAATATTCAGGTAGAATAATGGCAGAACTTTGTGCTAAGTATAATAGTCACTTAATAATGCATGGAGCAAAAATCAGTTTTGAAGTTATAGATGAGGCGGAAGATATTAATATGATTGCTGAAGCTGTAGCAAAAGATGTTATATGCTGGGAGCAAAAAGCATGCTTATCGCCTAGATTGATATTTATAAACAATAAAATAGATACTAATTTATTTGCTAGAAGTGTTGCGGAAAGCTTGAAAAAACTCTCATTAAGCTTTCCAAAAGCATATTTAAATCCCTGGAGTTCTATTAAGACACTGCAAGATAGACAATATTGTTTGTTAAAGTATGGAATTAATAAAAAGCAAGATATAGAAGTATATTCATCGTACAATGCGGATTACACTGTTATTTTGAATAGTACAATGCCTGATAAGAATGATATAGACAGGTGTTTCAATAGATTTATATTTGTTTGTCCCTATAGTAATAGCAAAGAAGTATATGAATATGTTGAAAAAAATCTTAAACAATACTTGCAAACTATGGGGTATAAAGGAACGGATGAGCAATTCATTGAGAAGATGACTATGTTAGGCGTTAGCATAGTAACTAGACCAGGTGAAATGCCACTACATTATCCTGGAACTTCTCATGATGGAATTCACAATTTAAAAGAAATGACTTCTATAGTTAGTAATCAGTTAAATTACTAAACCTATTTCATTATAAATCAAAATATAAATAGTGATAAGGAGAAAATTGGTCATGGATTTAAATAACAAGAAAATAATATTAACAGGGGCGTCATCAGGAATAGGAAAAGAAATTTTAAAGCAGCTGCAGCTATATGATGTAAAGGTAATAGCAGTTGGAAGAAATATTTCTAAAATACCTGAAATAAAAGATAAGATAATTCCTTTTGCATGTGATGTATCAAAAAAAGAAGAGGTAGATAAGCTATTTGATTTTGCAGTAAAGACACTGGGAGGAATAGATATTTTTATAGCAAATGCAGGTTTTGCCTTTTGCGAAAATATTGAAGAGGCAAATTGGGAGCGTATAGAGCAAATATTTAGTACAAATGTTTTTTCTCCAATATATTCTGTAGAGAAAATGAGGGTTCTTAATGGAAATAGAAAATATTCAGTAGTTATAACCTGCTCAGCTGTTAGTGAAATCCCTCTACCGGGATATTCATTATACTGCTCTACAAAGTATGCAATTAATGGCTTTGGGAGGGTATTCATGAATGAAGTAAGAGATAATGAGATAATTTCATTAGTTTATCCTATAGCTACAAATACAAACTTTTTCAAAAATGCTGCTGATAAAGCACCAATACCATGGCCAGTCCAAGGACCAGAAAAGGTGGCGCGTAGTGTAATAACAGGAATCAAGAATGAAAAGAGGTTTATCTATCCATCTAAATACTTCGCAATCTCAAGAGGTTTTACTAGGGTATTTCCTTTTATGACTTCAATATATGTGAAGGTGCAAAGAAATAAGTTTATTAAGTGGGTACAAACTCAAAATAGTAGCATGTAATGCCACGGGGACGTTTCATTTGGAACACTAAAGCATTTTGGATACATTAACAATTAAAGAAAGTTAAAGGATAAATAGATTTAGAATATAATATGGTAAGCCGTATCATAAGTAACGGCGTACTTTTAGAATATAATATGTTGAGGTATGTAGACTTTTTAGCTTGAAATTTGTAAAAAGAATAGGAGTGTAATAGGCTATAAAAAGCATATTCACTCCTTTTTAAATAAGTTAATGGAATTTATAAAAGCATCATTTTAGATACTATTTCTTAAATTCAATAGTTTTAGTTATTCCCATATGGTCTTCAAATGGTTTAGATATTCTATCCATTTAGGATTGTTTTGAAAGTGTGGGAAAAATTTTGATAATTCATCAACTGTCCATTTCCATCCTTTTTCAACTTCCTTGTTTAGTAGTTTGATTACTGAATCAACATTATTTGCTTTCATCCAGCATAGAGCGCAATCCCAAAATAAACGTGGTTCTTCTTCCAGTGCTTTTTCATAGAATAGGGCCCATTCTGCCCACTGCTCTAAAGTTAAATCGCTTTCATTTTCTATTGGTGGATATGGAGTAAAAGCATAATAATCATTTTTTCTTACAAATCCAAGTTTTTCAGCTATTGCAATTGATCCAACATTGGTATCAACACATAACCAATCTATTTCCGTTATTCCATTACAAAGACAATAATCTGCGGTTGCAGCTGCAGTAATTGCTCCGAAACCATTCTTGCGATAATTAGAATCACAATGAATCCCTATTGCAGCTTTTTTGTCATATGCACAATCAGTTAATGACCAGCTGACTATAGTATCCTCGTTTCTTACCATAAAACCTACACCGTATTTGCTGAAATTATCAATACTTCCCCAATTATTAACCCAATCCATTACTTTTTCTGAGTTCTTGAGATTACATTTATTTATATAGTTTGGATCCACTTTTTCTAAGGAGAATCCTTCTTTTACATTCAGCTTGTAATCACGATATTTTAGATTATTTAAAACATAATGACGTCTTTTATACTTTCTAATAAACTTGTTTTGGTGAACTTCAGAAAGTCTAGTTTCCCATTCATCAGTATCTAAAATCAAGCCATCCCAAAAATCTAATTCTTCTTTTACCTCAGAATTAAACTTGTCATTATTGGGGCTTCCTGCAAGAAGATTGCATTCAGAAGTTTGTATTAATGCTGATGTTGGATTATCATCGCAATCTACAAAAATTTCACCTGGCATAATTCCATTAAGTACAGAAAATATAGATAAATCTTGGGATGAATTTTTAATTAAGTTTTTTATGATATGATAATTGTTCTCTTTTAATTTTAACATTCAATTTAGCCCCTTCTCTTATTTCTATTATTGTAATAGGATTTTCTATTATATTTTAGAATTTTCAGAAAGAAGAGAGTGTAGTAGGTTAATGCATAAGAATCCTATATACACTCCTTCTATAATAATTTAAATTGGCATTATAAATGTATCTTTTCTCTCATTTAATAAATTCTCTAATTTAATTCTAAGGTCTATCATCCAATCAGGTTCGTTGTTCCACTTTTCTTCTATAGAGTGAAGTATACGGACATATCCATATAAATTAGCATATCTTCTGAAAATAGGTAATAATTTAAGCATTTCATCAGAAATAACATACTCTGAGCGGTAACCCTTAATAAACTCATCTACTGAAGATTCTACTTGTTCTTCTGGCATATCTTCTTTTATGCTATCTAATGATTGTTCTATATCCATTGCATACCAATGATACATTGCATCATCAAAATCTATAGGAGTATAAGTTTTTGTGATTTCATTATAAAATACGTTGTCAAATTCAAAGTCATAATGGATAAGTCCAAAGTTTTCTTTTGTAGCTGGTAGTTGTGAAAAATAGGCTCTAAGTAAAGCTAGCTCACTTTTAGCAGCAGTTTCATCTGGAAAAGTTGATAATACATTCTCCATCCAGCATGCTGTTTTTTTCCAGTCATTACGTTTATTATTTACTGGACTAAATTCACTGCTTAGTTTATGCAATTTTCCTAAAGCTTTTCCTAAACCGAAGATTATATCTTCCTCTAAGGACAGTTCTCCTATTTGTTTACCAGATGCCTTTTTAAACGCAACAGCATAGAATGTTCCCCAAGGTGTTTCTACTATTTCAAGTTCGTTGCCGGATTTAGAGAGTATAGTTTCTACTGCAGGATAGCCATTACTTCTCAAATAACTCAGGAATTCAAGCTCAGCAAGTATCTTTTCCTTGTTTTTTTCCTCAGCAGGTGTAAATCTAAGAAAAAAAGTATTACCTTGATTCTTACACAAGTAAATTGCATTTGCAGAAATTCTATAATATTTTAAAGGATCAGGATCATCACAATCATACTCCCAATTTTTAAGTATCATATGAGCTAAGTCTTTATTATCAAACAAATATTTTAATTTTAACATTCAACTTAACCTCGTTTCGTATTTCTTTTATTAAATTTATTTACTCTGTTATTATAATAGGATTTTTTATTATCCTTTAGAGTTTTAAGTTCTTCCAATTGACTTTTATAGCTATTAAATCTTTCAATACTTAATCTTCCATCCTCAATAGCTTCTTTAATTGCACAACCAGCTTCTTTAGCGTGTTTACAATCTCTATATTTACATTGGTCTACCAAAGAGTAGATATCTTGAAAGCTTTCTGAAAGTATATCTTCATCAGCCCATAACTGCAGTTCCCTAACACCTGGAGTATCAATAACTGTGCAGCCTGAACTATGCTGTAAAAGCTGGCTACTTGTGGTAGTATGCGTGCCTTTGCCATTAGAACTGCTTATAGCATTTGTTTTTTGTATTTCATCACCAAAAATGTAATTAATAATTGTAGATTTGCCTACACCAGAAGAACCAAGAAATACTACGGTCTTACCACAGCATAAATATTTATTAAAGATATTCATATTGATATTATTTAAAACACTTATGGAATGTACAGCTATCCCTTTTGCAATAGTATTTATTTTTTCTATATAATCGGGTATGGTATTGCAAAGGTCACATTTATTTAACAGTATAACAGGTGTAGCTCCACTACTAAGAACTAAGGTAATATATCTTTCAATACGACCTATATTAAAATTATCATCAAGTCCACTTACAATAAATGCAATATCTATATTTGAACCTATAATTTGCTCTTCTATATTTCCACCAATCAGTATACCGTTTTTCATTTTTCTTCCGCCTGATATAGCAAGTTTACGAGCAAAGTAGCTTTTTCTTGGTAATATTGCATATATAATAGCTTCAGCATCATTAGTGGTTTTAATTGCAACCCAATCTCCAACTGCTGGGTAATCCTTTTTAACGTCTGCTTTATATATAAACTTACCGCTTAGTTTACTACTGAAATCTCCTTCTTCTGAGCGTACTATATAGTTATTTTTATGCTGAGTTATAACTCTTGCAGGTAAAAATTCGCCATTTAAATAAGGCTCAAAATTGTTTTGAAAATATGTGTTCCATCCTAACTTTTCTAAACTCATAAAGTCTCCCTTTCTGTAGTAAGCTAAATTTAGCTTACTTAAATTTTAAAGCTTAATTTGAGTTTGAGACAAAGTTATATGAAGTTTTATATAAAAAAGTATATAAAAATACCACAGCAAGATTAACCTACTGTGGTATACCTAATATTTGGGCATAAAAAATACACGCTAACCTGTACCGTGAATTCTAATACTAATTATTAAGGCTGAAAGGTTAAATCAAAGTTGTTCAAAAGGCACAACAAATAAAGAGTATACTAAGTACTCATAAAAAATCCTTTTGAACCCATATGCAATTATTTTAAAATCACCTCATATAACTTTTGCATAAAAAAAATTCACTCCTTTCGCCTAAAATTAATTATTAAGCTTTAACCATAATATACCATGTTACTATTAGGAATACAATACTTAATTTTACTATTAAACTGAAAAGAAATATCAAACTACATACGAGATCTAGGAACCGTAGGCAAAAGCGACATAGCCTTTATAATTGGCGGGCCCCTAGCGTTATCACAAGATGTTTTAAACTATGTTTCTCCAACCAACTGTTCAAAATGATGCTGCTAGAGCAAATTTATAGAGGATTTAAGATAATGAAGAACCGTATCATAAATAAATGAGGTGAAAATTTAACATTATAAAATAACAATACAATTACAACCCATAAATGTAAGTATATTGTTATTTTATTTAAGGATTATTTAATAATTAGTAATTTATAATAAATTTATGGTTAGTAAATAATTTATAAGAGGGGTAAAATTTATGTTTTTTAGAATATTAAAAAAAGATTTAAAGCGAAAGAAATCAATGAATATTATTCTTTTAATATTTATCATATTAGCAACAACATTTTCAGCAAGTAGTGTAAATAACTTAATTGCAGTATCAGAATCTGTTGATTATTTTATGGATAAGGCTAAGGCGCCAGATTATATTATTGCATCTTATGATAGGGAAGAAAATAAAGAGTTTGATAATTGGATTAATAATTCTAAGCTTATAAATTCTTATGATATTGATAGAAGTATAATGCTTTCTAAAGAAAATATTAAAATAAAAAAAGATAAGGAACTTCAAGATTTTCAACCTTTTGGAGAAACTTTACTTCAAGCACAACCAAAGAAGTATGGGAAATTACTCGATGATAATGGAGAAGAAATTATTTTAAAATCAGGGGAAATTGCTTTTTCACTAGCTGATAAAAGTAAAAATAATTTAGAAGTTGGAAATAAAGTCGTTATTACTATAGGAGATATTAAAAAAGAATTTTCGATAAAGATGTTTACTAAGGATGCTATTTTTGGATCAAGCATGAATGAGATGAAAAGGCTTCTTATAAGTGATGAAGATTATGAGGTTTTCAAATCATGTAAAGAAGTAGGCTTTATAAATAATTATTATATAATGTCAGATGATACAACTGCATTAGAAAAAGAATTTAGAGGGATAGATTGTAATACAATAATTAATCTTGATAAGTCATTTATTAACACCAGCTTTATTTTGGATATGATACCATCTGCAGTTTTAATTATAGTAAGTATTTGCCTTATATTAATTTCATTTTTAATTTTAAGATTTACAATAATTTTTACTCTACAAGATGATTTTAAAGAGATAGGAGTTATGAAGGCCATTGGTCTTAAAGAGTTTGATATTAAAAAGATTTATTTAATAAAATATATTGTAATAACAATCATAGGTGTGTTAATTGGATTTGTAGCAAGCTTTCAATTTGGTGAAATATTATTAAAGCAATCTTCAGGAAATATTTTAATGAAATCCTCCACTGGAAATATCTTTGTTAATATAGCATGTTCTATTTCAGTAGTTTTAATAGTTCTTTTATTCTGCTACACATGTACAAGAAAGTTAAATAAGTTTTCAGCAATAGATGCAATTAGAAATGGAAGTACAGGCGAGAATTTTAAAGGTAAATCAAGATTAAAACTTAAGAATTATAAAAATATTGGAGTACCAATGTTTATTGCACTAAATGATATTTTATGTAATCTTAAGAGATTTGTAGTTTTAACTTTAACCTTCTGCATTGGAACAATTTTAATTATTATTCCTTTAAACACAATAAATACCTTAAAAGATGGAAATATTATTAAAACATTTGGACTGGATTATAGTGATGTATTAATTGAAACTGATGAAATGGACAAATATATAAATAGAGCTAACAAAGAGGAATATTTAAAAGATATGGAAAACCTTAGAGAATCATTTAAAGATAGTGGAGTAGATATAAAAATTTATGGAGAAGTACTGTATAGACTTAAATTTTATGCTGATGACAAGGATAATGTTATTCCATTAATGGCATTCCAATCTCAAGAAAGTGATAGTAATAATTACAATATTTTAAAAGGTAAGATGCCTGAATTAAAAAATGAAGTAGCAATAACTGAAACTGTAGCTAAAAAATTAAATGTTTCTATTGGTGATACAATTTATGCACAAGTAGGTAAGGAAAAGAAAGAATTAATAGTGACTGGTTTGTATGAAAGTATGACTAATATGGGTGAGTCAGTAAGATTAAGTCCTAAAATTGATATAGATTTTAAATATTTAGCAATCATATTCCCTTTTCAAGGTAATTTTGAGGGGAATATAGAGCCACAAGTATTAATAGATAAATTAAAGGATAAGTATCCAAGCTATTCATTTAAAAATTCACAGGAATATGTTTCAAGGTATATAGGAAGCACCTTAGATCAACTTGATACTATGAAGAATTTAATTGTATTAATAGTAGTGTGTATTAATGCTTTAATTACAATTTTAATGATGAAAACTTTTATTGCTAAAGAAAAAGGAGAAATAGCAATGCTAAAAAGTATTGGCTTTAGAAATAGCTCAATTAGATTTTGGCAATCAGCTAGAATAAGTATAATTCTTGTAGCTGCAATTATTTTAGGAATTATATTATCTAAGTTCCTTGGACCTTTAACATCAGGGCAAGTATTTGCAATAATGGGTGTTCATAACATTGTATTTAAGGTAGAGGCATTAGAAGTATATATAGTTTATCCCATTATACTACTTGTAGTAACTACAGCTATTGCTTACTTAAGTGCTGGGGCTGTTAAAAAAGTAGATTTAAAAGAAATTAATAATATGGAATAAGGTGGGGTTTTGAGATGAGTTCATTAAAAGTTATAGATTTATGTAAGACTTATATTATAAATAAGATACAGAATAATGTTTTAAGAAATGTAAACTTTGAAATTAATGAAGGTGAAATGGTTGCTATTATGGGACCTAGTGGCTCAGGTAAATCAACTCTTCTTTATGTAGTTAGCGGAATGGATAATTTAACTGCAGGAAAGGTAGATTACTTTGGAAAGGAAATTAGTACTTTTACTGCAAATGAAATAAGTGATTTAAGACTTGATGAAATGGGATTTATTTTTCAACAAATGCATATGTTAAAAAATCTTTCAATATATGATAATATTATACTACCAGCTTATCAGTCAAAAAAAGGAAAAGATAGAAATGAAATCAATAATAGGGCAAGAGAGTTAATGCATAAGCTTGGAATAAGTGAAATTGCAGAAAATGATACAAATGAAGTTTCAGGTGGTGAGCTTCAAAGAGCTTGTATTTGTAGAAGTTTAATAAATTCTCCAAAGATGATTTTTGCTGATGAACCTACAGGTGCTTTAAATCAGCAAAATTCTAGGGAAGTTATGAATGAACTTAATAGAATTAATCAAGAAGGTACAACTATTATGCTTGTTACCCATGATATGAGGGTTGCAGCTAAGTGCGATAAAATAATGTATATTGAAGATGGATCAATAAAAGGTGAAATTAATTTGGGAAAATTTATTGAGGAAAATGCTTTTAAGGTTAGAGAAAGAAAGGTCAATAATTGGCTAATGGAGATGGGATGGTAATATGGTAGATCTACTTCTAGTAGAAGATAATTTAGAACTTGCAGGTTTGATTTGTGCTTTCTTAAAAAAAGATGGATTTAGCATTATAAATGTAGAAAGTGGAGAAAGGGCATTAGAATTTCTTGAAAAGGATGTTGCTAAGATTGTGCTTTTAGATATAATGCTTCCTGGTATAGATGGTTTTACAGTATGCTCTAGCATTAGAAAAAATCATAATATACCAATTATAATAATAAGTGCAAGGGTTGATAAAGAGGACAAGATTAACGGCTTTACACTTGGTGCAGATGATTATATTGAAAAGCCAGTAGACATTGATATTTTAGGGGCCAAGGTTTCAGCATTAATGAAAAGAAACTATGAGCTTAAAGCAAAACGCACAATTATAGATTCAGGTGCTATTTCAATTAATAAAGAAGCAAATGAAGTGTATATTAATGGGAAATTATTAAGCATGACATCAAAGGAGTTTGAACTATTACTTATACTTGTAGAGAATCCTGGTAAAACATTAAGTAAGGATTACCTATTTAATAAGATTTGGGGATTAGAGAGTTTTAGTGAAAATCAAACACTAACTGTCCATATAAAGATGCTTAGGGATAAGATTGAAGAAAATCCAAAGAGGCCCAAAAGAATTGTAACTCTTTGGGGAGTAGGGTATAAGTATGAAGAAATTTGATAAAGTAATCGCTAGTACTGTTTTGATTTATTTAGTAATTTCACTGGGACTACTTGCATTACTTAGAGGCATAAATAACAAATCAAGTAGCGAATATAAGGTAGAAATAAACAAAATATATTTAGGCTTAGTAGAGGGGGTATCCTTTGCTGAGCCTGACTTAATTTCTTATGAATTTGTAAAATCAGTATCATTTTTACCTCAGTCTGCACAGGCGAGCAAAGGTGATATTGATGAATTTTATAAAAGTAGAAATGGATTACAATATGAAATTAAACCTTGGTATGATGGAGATAAATTATTAGGTTATTTAAGATTTAATTATGTAAGTAGGAATCTTGACAATAGTATTTTATTCAAAGTAGAAATTATGTTATTTATATTTGAAGCAATAATAATATCAGTTTTATTGTATGTTAGAAATTCAATTCTTAAGCCTTTTAATATTCTAAGTGAAATGCCTTACGAGTTATCAAAAGGTAATCTTAAGGAGGGGCTTAAAGAAAATAAAAATAGATATTTTGGTAAGTTTGTTTGGGGAATTAATGTACTTAGAGAAAATCTAGATTATCATAAAATAAAAGAACTTAAGCTTGAAAAGGAAAAGAAGCTTTTATTACTTTCAATTTCACATGATATAAAAACACCATTAAACACAATAAAGCTTTATGCAAAGGCTATAGAAGATGAAATCTATGATACTAATGAGAAGAAAATATTAGCAGCAAAACAAATACAAGAAAAATCATTAGAAATAGAAAACTTTATAAAAGAAATAATAAAAACATCAAGTGAAGATATCATTGAAATTGAAGTTAATAATAGTGAGTTTTATCTAAAGGATTTAATAGATAAAGTAATAGTAACTTATAAAGAAAAATGTATTTTGAAAATGATAGATTTTATCGTGGGAGATTACAATAATAAATTAGTTAAAGGTGATTTAGATAGATCGTTTGAAGTTATAGGAAATATAATAGAAAATGCATTTAAGTATGGTGATGGTAAGAAAATAAAAATATCTTTTTATGAAGAAGATTACTGCCAGCTTATTAAAATATTCAATAGTGGAGAAACAATAAGTCCAAATGAATTCAATCATATTTTTGATAGCTTCTATAGGGCTAGCAATGCAAAAGACAAACAAGGAAATGGTTTAGGACTTTACATATGCAAATATATAATGAAAAAGATGGATGGAGAAATTTTTTCAGAATGTGAAAAGGAAGGCATGAGTTTTACATTAGTATTAAGATAGACAATTTATAGTATAAGTTTAATGAGGATTATTCTAATGGTTTAGATTTTGAATTGAGAATTCCTAATAATACTTTAGAATGATATCTAATTATGTAGAAAATATATAGGAGAATAAAGTAAAGAAAAACTTAGAGGTGATAGGAAGAACGCTGCTATAAATAAAAGTAGAAAATAGACTTAGGGGTCGATATAACTTGCCTAAAGCTATTCATATAAGTAGAAATACCGTGTCATAAGTAATAAAATGATTTTAATATACAATATTTACAAAAAGTGTTACAGTTAATGGTAGATGAGGCGGTGCTAATATGCCTTTTAAATATAGGATGAAATATGATTTAATCAATTTGAAAGGAAATATATAGTAGATGGATAAGTTAATAAAGTTAATAATACTAAGGGGCAATTCAGGAAGCGGTAAAACTACAACAGGTAAGGCATTACAAAAGAAATTTGGACATGGTACAATGCTGATTTCACAAGATGTTGTTAGAAGAGAAATGCTATTTGTGAAAGATGGACCTGATACAGAAGCAAGCAAATTATTAAATGAACTTGCACTATATGGGAAAAAACATTGTAATATTGTAATTTTAGAAGGAATTTTAAATTCAGAGTGGTATAGAAAGCTATTTGAAAATTTACTTGACGAATTTGGTGATCAAATTTTTGCATATTACTTCGATATACCTTTTGAAGAAACCTTAAATCGACATAAACAAAAACCTAATGCACATGAATTTGGAGAAAATGAAATGAGAAGATGGTGGAATGAAAAAGATTTGTTAGGTATCATTCCAGAGGTATGTCTAAATAAAGAATTAAGCTTAAATGAAATAGTGGATATGATTTATCAGGATGTAATAAAGTGAAAAATTATTTTTTCAACTAATATGCGAGTTGATTCGCAGGTTGCGTTATAGGTTTGACTGAATGCCTATGTTAGCATTAAGTTATTAAATTTAAGGAGGTCATTATATGACAACAGTTAAACTTAAAATTGCAGAATTGAGGAAATCTAAAGGGATAGGGCAGCAAGATTTGGCAGATGTATTAAGTGTATCATTTCAATCAGTTAGCAAATGAGAGACTGGCACGACGATGCCTGATATTACCCTATTGCCAAGTATAGCTGAGTATTTTAATGTTTCTGTAGATGAATTATTAGGGCTAAAACCACTGCAACATCAGGCATACATACCAAGGAATTCAGATAATCGTGATAGTTGGAATGGAAAGACGGATAAGCTTTATAAAAATAGAAAATATTTTTGGAACGATGACTATCTAAGATTTCTTGTAAAAAATGTTTGGCATGTAGAATCGCCAATTGATGTTATTGAATTTAGGTGTGGAGAAGGTTACTTAGGAAAGCAGTTGCTTGAGTTTTTACCTAATGGAAGTACCTATACAGGGGTTGATAATGAATATTTTATCAATAGAGCTAAATTAAGTTTTAATGATATGGAGGTTAATGCAAATTTCATCGTATCAGATATATATTCTCTTGAAATAGATAAAAAATATGATATAGCTATTTGTCAGGCCGGCTTGCGACATATGAACAAACCGATGGAAGTATTAAAAAAAATGGTGGCTTCCGTTAAGAAAGATGGCATTGTTGCTTGTGTAGATGTCAATCGAGAGTTTGAAAATAATGGATTATATTTTGATGACATTAGTTATGATTATCTTTGCACAGCCTTCGATTTTCATAAGGTGTGGAAGAAAGAATTGGAATGTGAAGGTAGAGATTACGCAATCGGAATGCGGTTACCATTTTATATGCAACAGTTGGGCTTAAAGGATATTGATATTCGTATGAATGACAGAGTGATGTATGTAAACCCTGATACACAGGATTATGAGGAGAAGGTACAGGACTTTATTGAAATCAATGGATGGGACGAATCCTTTAGCATGTCTAGTCGGGAAAGCACTATTGAATTATTTATGAATCGAGGAATTGATAGGGCTGAGGCAGAAGCCTACATTAAAATGCAATCTAAAATAGCGGAATATTTTAGAAATACTGAAAGTAGAAAATCATTTTTAAAAGTACAAGGGTTGCTTATTACATACGGAAGAAAATAAGCATATTTATTGAAAATCAAAATAAAGAGCGATGCTTAAGAGATAGAAAGTAAGCAAATGGGATTAAAGTATTATTGGCTTATTCTGTAACTAATTTGGGAAATATTAGTAAAGTACACTAGACTAATAGAAGTTTTAAAGTGTAAAAAAATAGGGGGATATATGAAATTTGATATAATGTGTATACTTGAAGGAAAATTATTTATACAGGTTTGTAAAAAGAAAGTTTTAAGCATGGCAGGAATGGAAAAAGGTCAAATATTATTAAAAAAAGTATATGATGAATATAAAAGTATTATTGCTAGAGCAGGTGAATTAGGTCCGAAAGATAGAATGAAGTCGCCATATATTACATGTGCATATTTTATTGCGTTATGTAGATCTATGGAATCATATGCAAGTGCTGATGAATGCTATTCTTTAATGGAAGATGGACTTAGAAAATCAAAAATTTTCAAAGCATTAAATCCAAGTGCTAAAAGATACTTAAGCGAGAGTATGTATGAAAAACGTTTATTATGGTCTGAAAATATAGACGTACTCAAATATAAAAATACTTGGGTGGCAAAGGTATATCCAAAATGTAAGGAATATGATTATGGTGTTGATTATTTAGAATGTGGTATATGTAAATTATGTAAAGATGAAAATGTAGAAAGTTTAGCTAAGTATTTGTGCAAATTCGATTATTTAACAGCGGAAATAATGGGAATTAAATTATCACGAACTGGTACTATTGCAAATGGGAGTAGATATTGTGATTTTAGATATTTACTATAAGGGAAATTCTGAATTAAAGTGACGATATTAAAAGTATTATTAGTTTATTACATAATTTCAATGTATAAATGCCTAATTGGACAAATACTATATTACAAAAGTAGCTAGTAAAATTAATTAAGTTTTACTAGCTATATTTATATAAAAATATAGTTAAAACTTGAATACAAAAGGTCAGAGATAGTAGCTTTAATTTAGTAGTTTTTAATGATGAAATCGGCAGCCTCTTCTAGTGATTAGAACATTAAATGTTGCAATAACTATCTAAAATATAAGCTCTTTTAAAAAATATTTTAAATATACTATATATACATATAACTGCGGTATAATAAAGTGATAAAGTATTTGCATAATTTACTTAAAATGTAGGTACAGGATATAAAGCTAAAGGAGCTACTGATAATGGCTTACAATGTTAACTGCTGAGGGAGGGGTGCTTATGAAAGACATAAAAGATTTTGATAAGGTTTACAAGCATTATGATAAATTTATGGCTATGTTTAATTTATATAAACATGAAGAAATAAAGTCTGCTGCAAATATTAATAAACATGATGTAATTGTAGATATAGGTGGGGGAACTGGAAAGTTAGCTAAGTATATTTGTAATAGTTGTAAGACTGTATATGTACTTGATGAAAGTGAGAAGATGCTTTCAATGGTAAATCAAGGGGAAAATTTGGTGTGCATAAGGGGAAATGCTCTGAAAGCTCCATTTGAGGACAATTCTATTGATATAGTAATATTAAGTGATGTTTTCCATCATATTAAAGAACAAAAAGACCTTATAGTTGAAGTAAATAGAATATTAAAGCATGGTGGGAAGATAGTTATGATGGACTTTCATAGAAAGCACATAAAAACAAAATTACTGAGAGCATTTGAATTTACTCTATTTGGACGATTATTTTTTAGAACTAGAGATGAAGTTAGGAGTTTATTAAAGGAATGTTTTTACATACAAAAGGTTTATGATAAGGGGTATTATTTTATATTTGTAGGAGAGAAAAGATGATAAATAAAATATGGTTCTACTCCAAGCTTGGATATAAGCTTATAAAAAAAGAAGTTGTAAACAAGGATGACTATAAAGAAGAGTATGATAAAGTTTCAGAGACATATCATTTTTGGCTTAAAGAAATGAGTAGATATACAGACAATATTATACATTCAAAGTACATAGAAACAGATAGTGAATTAAAAATACTCGATTTCGCTTGTGGGACAGGCTACATAACAAAAAGTTTATTAAATAAATCTGTAAAATATAAAATTACTTCTGTAGACCAGTCAAATAAAATGCTTGAAAAGCTTTTGAATATCAATGATTCTAGAGTGACAGCTATTCAGAGTGATGGTATTGAATTTTTAAAAACTACTAATGAAAAATATGATGTTATATTTTTTGGTTGGGCACTTTCTTATTTTGAACATAATGAGCTATTAGAACTTTTTAATAGAGTTTTAAAACCAGGAGGCATATTAGCAATAATCACAAATGTTGAAGGAACCTTGGATAAAATAGAAAGTATTTTTTTAAAGGTTATGAATGAGAAACAAAAGGAAGTAATTAAGCCTATGGATATAAAATTGAATTTACCTAAAGGAAAGAACGGATTAGTTAAATGGTGCAGCCAATACGGATTTAAAGCTTTGGAGGTAGAAGAAGGCGAGGTTTTCTTTAATTTTAAAGAGCCAGAGGAGCTTTTACAGTGGCTGAATATAACTGGGGCAGCAGCAGGAACTAGAAAAATTTTTAACAACTACAATGAAGTTAAACCTTTAATAATTGAAAAAATAAAAAAAGAAAAATATAAAAATGGAATGTATGAGATAAATCATAAATTTGCATATGGTATCTTTAGGAAGGAATAGAAATAAATGAGTATTAATAATTTAAAAATCATGACAAAGATGGCTATAGATAAAAATGTTCTAAAGGGCATATTAGAAATTTATAATATTTTAAAAGAAGATGAGAATTTCACTCTATTAAAATACATAAAAATGATGAAGGGTATTCTAGAGGGAGAAAAGATAGTAAAGCATGAGGATAAATACATATTGAGCACCTTTTTTCCACCTTTTCCAACTAAATCATTTATACAAAATATCTTAGCAGTAGATGAACCTATAAATATATTTACAAAGCAAATGTATGCTAAAAGAACTGCACCTATATCTATGTACTTATGTGTAACAAATAAATGCCCTAATAATTGTCTTTATTGCAGTGCAAAAAATAGGGCAGCGGAAAAGGAATTAACAAAGGAAGAATGGGTTAGGGTTATAAGTGAGCTTCAAGATATGAATGTGCCTATTATTGGAATAACAGGAGGAGAACCCTTAGTACGTGAGGATATATTTGATATTATAAGGGCTATAGATAGTAGAAGCACATCAATTTTGTTTACTAGCGGCTTTAATTTAAGCTATGAAAAAGCAAAAAAATTAAAGGATAGTGGGCTATTTGGTATAGGAATAAGCTTAGATTCCTATGATAAAGAGAAGCATAATAAGAATAGAAACAGTGAAAATGCTTTTGATTATGCACTTGAGGCACTTAGAAATGCAAATAAGGCAGGGCTATATACTATGGCACAAACAGTTATACTAAAGGAGAACATTGATGAAGAAAAACTGTTTAGGCTATTTAAGCTTGCAAAAGATAATGGTGCCCATGAAGTAAAAATACTAGAGCCTATATTAAGCGGAAATCTTTTAACTGAAAAGCAATTAAACAATGTGTTTTATGATGAAAGCGATAGAGAAAAGCTTATAAAAATACAGCATAAGGCAAATAAAAGAAGTGATTTACCTAAGATAACAAGTTTTGCGTATACAGAAAGTGAAGGGAAATTTGGTTGCGGTGCAGGAAATCAACATTCCTATATAAGTGCTTCAGGAGAGTTGTATCCTTGTGATTTTGTACCTATGAAATTTGGAAATGTAAAAGAAGAATCTATAAAAAGCCTTTGGATTGAAATGAAAAATTATATTGGTAAACCTAAAATAGGGTGCTTTGCTCAGAAGGTGAATAGAGAAGTATTTAAGCAATCAGAGGGTATGCTGCCACTTAATAAGGAAAAGGCAATAAGCATTTGTGATAAAAATAAAAGTGATAAATATCCAAAATACTATAGGGATTTGCATAAATAGCATTTAAATACAAATTGTTAAAAAGCTGTAGATAAAACTACAGCTTTTTTAGCCTATAGAAGGCTAGTACTCAATTTAAATCAAAAAGTTTACATCTGACTTTGTAATCTAATATTAATATCTAAGTAGTATACATGAAGCAACTACACCAGCTCCAACTGTCCATAAAATAACATAATCTCCACGTTTAAGATTACCATTTGAAACAGAATCCGCTAAGGCCATAAATGGGCTTGTAACACTTGTATATCCAAATCTGTCACCTACAAATGGAAATTTGTGTTCTGGCTCTTCTAAAGTCTCTCTTATCATATCAATATTTTTCTTTGCAAATTGAGATAAGCAATATAATTTAACATCATTTTTAGTTAGATTATTTCGTCCTAGTATTTCATTTATTGAATCAACAGAACTTGCGAATGCATCATCTGTATTAAAATTTAGCCATTCTATTAGTCTATTATCTTTTGGTGCATCTCCATCTATTGGTAATATCTTAGAAAGGCCATCATAAGGAAATTTTATATAGCAGTTTAATGAACTATCTACGTAAGATGAACTATCTATGAAATCTGATATGTTATCTTCAGTGTTTTCTAGTAAAACAGCACATGCAGATTCTCCAAAATTAGCATAAGTAATAGGTTCTGATCTTCTTGAATATCTAAATGATAAATCTGAACCTACAAGTAAGCTATATTTAATCCTGTTATTACTTTTCATTGTTCTACAGACTTGATCCATTGCAATGATCATTCCTGAACAATTACCATTCATATCATATGCATTTGCATTCTTAGATAAACCTAAAGCATCATGAATTTTAACAGCATTTGTAGGAGATAGATATTCTGGTGTAGAAGATACAAATACAACTAAATTTATATCTTGTACATCTATATTTGCAGTACTTATTACTTTTTTACAAGCCTCTATAGCCATAGTTAAAGAATTTTCATGAAGATCTTCAGAAATATATCTCTGTTCTCTTCCAGTAACATTCAATAACCCGGAAATATCTACGTTCTGCTCCGAAAAATGCTTCAAAAAATATTCATTAGAATAGCTTGTTTTAGGATGGTAATACTTGATGTTTTTAACTTTTATACTCATTTTATCGCCACCTTACTTATATTGTTAAATTGTCCACTTATAATTATCGAAGAATATTTCAATAAATTAAGAAAATTGTGCAAAAAATGTAGAATATGATAAAGCTATATAGAAATATTACGAATAATAATATAATATTAAATAGGGGGGATTAGTGATGGATTATAAAAAAAATGCGGAATTGAAGAATAAAATAATGTTGGCGGCATTTATAGCATCCGTAGTATTGAGAGCAATTTTTAACATAATTTTAAAGGTAGATAGGAATGCCATATTAATATTAGTTGGGATTTCCATACCTTTAGCTGTAATCGATTTTATATTAATAAAAAAGAAATGCATTATTCAAACGATGTATTATACGGTAATGATGTACACTGTTGTTATATGTATAATGTTTATATCAGACCCAAATTGGGCTAATTTTATTTTGATATATTATGGCGTTATATTAATGAGTGTATATCAAGATTTAAGGATATTAATTATTGAAGCAATTTTGTCTGTAGCACTTGTAGTGTATTTCTTCACAGGCTATAAGACAACCCTGTTTGCTTCCGTAGAATACTATGAATTAGTATTTTATATAGGGTACATAATAGCAGGATCAGCTATATTATCAATTAATGCAATTACCACTAAAAGTATTTATAGAGACTTAGAAGAAACTCATAAGGCTACTGAAGAAGCTAAATCTAGAGCAGAGTTGTTGCTAGAAAAAATATATAGTGCTATAAAAGTTTTAACATCAACTAATGAGAAAATAAAAAGTGGAATTTCTGTGGCAGGACAAATAGCAGAAGAAATAACTAGTTCTACAAGCGACGTTGCTAATAGTGCAGCCAAAGAAGTGGATATAATGATTGGAATGAAATCTTCAATAGAGGGTGGAGTAGAAAAAGTAGAAGAAGTTACGAATGCTATTAAAACTATGGAGGAATTATCTAAGTCAACTGAAAATGTTGTATTAGAAGGTAATAGCAAAGTAGATATATTATCTTCAGAAATGAATAAGGTAAATACAAATATTCTAAGTGTAGTGTCCATGATAAATGAATTAAGTGATGAAAATAAAGAAATAGTTAATATTATCAATAGCATTACAAAAGTATCAGAGCAAACGAATCTATTAGCTCTTAATGCATCAATAGAAGCAGCTAGAGCTGGAGAGCATGGAAGAGGTTTTGCTGTGGTTGCAGAAGAAGTAAGAAAACTTGCTGAGGATTCAAAAATATCTACACATAAAATAGAATTAATATTGAATAATATATCTAATAAAACAAAGACAGTTGCAGAAGAAATATTAAGAGAAGAAAAGTCAATTGAGTTATGTAATGAGCATACAAATGATGTTAAAGAATTATTTAAAGATGTTAATAGGAATACCTCTAATGTATTAAGTTATTCAGGAAATGTTGGATCACAATCTGCATTGCTTGAAAGTACAATGAAAAATACATTAAGTTCAGTAAATAATATTAGTGAAGCTGTAGAATCGACTGCAAGTGCTATGGAAGAAATTTTTGCAGCTATTGACGAGCTTAATAATAGCATAATAGATATAACAAGTAGTTATGACGAAATAGATGGTATATGTAATGAATTAAATTCTATAAGTGAATAAAGTAGATAATATAAAAAGATGGTTATTGCAAATTAGCAGTGACCATCTTTTTGGTATAGCATAGTTATTAATAAATTTAATTCTAGGAAAAGTTACAAAATGATACAATAAAATGAAAAGGAAAACTAATAATTTAGCATAATACAAATGAGGAAATGAATTAATTTATAGTTATAATCAATAATAGGGGGTAATGGAATGCCAAGATCAATATTAGTATGAAGTTATCAGAAAGTACTATAAAATGGCTTGTAGATATCAAAGATGGATTTACTGGTGCAGATTTAGCGTGCCATAAATAAATAAGGTTTTTACTAAATTTGGATAATTAAATAAGAGATAATGTGTAGAGTATAAAGTTCCTCAATCATAAGCTTTAATGTGGTTGAGGAATTTTTATTTAGATGATTTATGAAATACTTTAGCCAAAATAGAATTATATATAGTATTATTAATAGGGCAATAAAGTGGAATAGAGAGGTACATATGAAGATTTTATTAATTGAAGATGATATAAAATTAAAAGAGTATATTAGTCAATATTTAGAGGCTTATGATTTTAAGGTCACAATAATAGAGGATTTTAATAATGTGATGAATACAGTTGAGGAAGTTAATCCTAACCTAATAATATTAGATATAAATCTACCAAAGTTTGATGGATTCTATTATTTAAGAGTTATCAGAAAAAAATATAAAACACCAGTGATTATATTATCTGCAAGAAGTGATGAAGGAGAACAAATAAGAGGAATGGAACTAGGAGCAGATGATTATGTAACAAAACCTTTTGTAATTGGAATATTGCTTGCAAAGATAAATGCATTATTACGAAGAACGAATGAGTATGTAGATATATATGATAGTAATCAGCAAGGTAATAGTAAAGATAAATGTGCTCTAAATTTAATTCATGAAAGCATGAAATTAAAATATAAAGACAAAATTATTGAGCTTACCAAAAATGAATATAGAATACTTAATATTCTGTTAAGTAATACTGGTAAAATAGTAATGAGAGAAGAGATGCTTGAAGCGTTATGGGATGATACAATTTTTGTAGATGATAATACATTAACTGTAAACATGACTAGAGTTAAGAAAAAATTAAATGATTTAGGCATTCAAAATGTAATTGCAACTAAAAGAGGAGTGGGTTATGTATTTAATGGAATTGATAATTAAAGTAGTCAAGATTAAGAGTAGAGAATTAATTACACTCATAATAAATACTTTAATAATAATCACGTTTTATTATCTATTATTTGAAAACAGTGAAAGTATATACCCATTAATGCTAAGTGCCTTTATAATCATTATTTATTTTATTGGTGAGGTTGTTAAGTATAAGGTTTTTCAAGAAAAATTAAGAGATAGTGAGGTTAGTCCTAATTATCATAATGCTAATTTAAGCTCTAATGAAGAGGAGATTTTAAATATAATTAGCAATATTCATAAAGAATATTTAAATAGAAGTGATATATTAAGCCAGGAAATAAATGAAAGAGAGCAGTTATTTTCTCAATGGATTCATAATATGAAAACATCTATAACTGTAATAGATTTAGCTTGTGAGCAAGATGAATTAGTTAATGGAAGTAACAAGTATATTCAAGATATAAAAGAAGAAAATAATACTCTTAAAAAAAATTTAGAAGAGTGCTTAAATGTATTGAGATTAGATGATTTTTCAAGAGATTATATAACTACATCGTGTAATTTAAAGGAAATAATAAATAGTGTAGTTAACTCAAAAAAGAGAGATTTTATATATAAAGGGGTATTTCCAACTGTGAATATAGATGATGGTATAAATGTCTATACTGATAGAAAATGGTGTATATATATGCTAGAACAGATAATATCCAATGCTATAAAATATTCTCAAAGTAAAAGAGATAATAAAATAAAAATATCAGCAGTTGAAAATAATGAAGAAATTGAGCTTTTAATTAAGGATGAGGGAATTGGCATTGCTAAAGAAGATTTACTAAGAGTATTTGAACCATTTTTTACAGGAAATAATGGGAGAAAAGAAAGAAGCTCAACAGGTATAGGACTTTATATGGTTAAGATAATATCTAAAAAATTAGGACATGGTATTAGTTTAGATTCACAAGTAGGAATAGGAACAGAGTTTAAGATAATATTTAGAAACGATAATGTTGGTTATTAATGTAGCAAAATAGAAACCTTTCAAAAGTGTAAGGTTATGTAAGGAGAATCCATTAAAGAAACTTGGATTCTCCTTTATACTTATATTATAAGATGTGTAGGAGATAAACACACTATAATAATATAAGCGAGGTAGAAGCAGATGGAAGCTTTAAAAGTTGAAAATTTAACTAAGGTATATAATTCTTTCAAGGGATCAAAGGAAGTTACAGCTTTAGGTGGAGTAAATTTAATTATTAATAGAGGTGAGTTTGTTGGAATAATGGGACCTAGTGGAAGTGGCAAGACTACTTTACTTAATATTCTTTCTGGAGTAGATAAAAGCACATCAGGTCAGGTTATTATAAGTAATAAAGATATTATTAGGATGAAAAAGGATGAATTAGCTTTATTTAGAAGAAAAAATATAGGATATATATTTCAAGACTTTAATCTTTTAGATAGCTTAACGCTTGAAGAAAACATTTCTTTACCATTGATTTTAGATAAAAAAAATCCTAAAGAAATTGAAAAGAGTGTAAATAACTTAATGAGTTTTTTTAGCATTTTAGATTTAAAGAAAAAGTATCCTTATCATATTTCAGGAGGTCAAAAGCAAAGAGTAGCAGCAGCTAGAGCATTAGTTAATGAGCCAGATATTATTTTTGCCGATGAACCAACCGGAAATTTAGATTCAAAATCAGCAAATGGCATAATGAGTACAATAAGTAAAATGAATAATGAAATAAATAGTACTGTACTAATGGTAACACACGACCCTTTTGCAGCTTCTTTCTGTAAAAGAATTATATTTATTAAAGATGGTAAAATAAAAATGGAAATAACATCAGATGGAGATAGAAAGAAATTTTTTGATAAAATACTTGAAGTTCAAAGTGTTATAGGAGGGGAAAACTAATGACTTTTTCTTCTATAGTACGCAAGAATTTTACTCATAATTTTAATAAGTATATATCATTTTATTTTGTAAACTCTCTAATTATTGCCATGCTTTTTATGTATGGTAGTTTAATATTTAATCCAGCAATATTAGAGGATATAGGAAAGACTTCTTTGCATGATACAGTTAATATAGCTTTATTAGGAGTAATAATATTTTCAATAGTATTTATTACATATACTAATACATCTTTTCTTAAGAATAGAGGGAAAGAATTTGGTGTGTATTTAACTTTAGGAATGACTACAAAGGATTTAACTAAGTTAATATTTGTTGAGAATTTAGGTATAATGGTAGCTTCTTTAGTTACAGGTATTTTAAGTGGAGCTTTATTTGGTAGATTATTTTACATGGGATTAAATGAAATATTAACAGATATAAGTATTCCTTATGAATTAAATTATAAAAGTTTTTTATTAAGTGGAGGAATATTTGTATTAATATTTATATGCAATTTTATTTTTAATGCAATTTATATAAGAAAAGTATCAATTATTGATGCTATAAAGGCAGATAAGAAAAAAGAAGTTGGTAAATCAAATGTATTGCTTGGAGCAATATCATTAGTATTATTAATAATAGCGTTATATTGTTTACCTAAAACATTATTAAAAGAAATATTTAAAGAGCAGCCTTTTATGATTGGAGTTTTTGTAGTAATAATAATGAGTTGTCCATATTTAATAATGGGTTCATTTATTGCTATAGTTAAGGAAGTGTTTAGTAAGTTTCCTAAGATATATAATAAAAATTTATTAGTATTATCAAATTTATCTCATAGATTTTTAGGATACAAAAACATTTTATATATACTTTCATTACTAGTAGCTGGGGCCATGTTCTTTGTTGGATATAGCTATTCAATTTATGCATCAACTAGGGAATATGTAACTAATGATAATCCATTTGAAATTATGTTTGTAGAAAGCGATAAGTATAATAAAGTAGATAAAGAAAATCTTGAAGAAGCAATAAATAAAGCTAATGGAGAAATAGAAAATTACGATGTATTAGAATATATGGAAGTACCTGTATTTGGGGAAAAAGGTGATGTATTAAGCTTCTGGAATGGTGCAGAAGCTGTAATTAGTGAATCAAACTACAACAAGCATATGGAGAGTAATTTAGATATTAAGACTAATGAGGCTTTATATATAACAGTATTTAATGAAAGGTTAGAATATGAACATCCTACGGCAATTTTAACTAATCTTACAGAAGAAAAACGAGATGAGGTTAGAGCATCGGAAGATCATAATTATACCTTAAGTAGAGAAGTACTGGATAGTATCATTGGAGAAGCTTTTTCTTGGGAAATAAAAGAAAGTAATATTAAAGAAGAGAAAAACGTTAAGTTTACAAATTATAGACATGGAGGAGAATATAGCTCAGGGACTGCATTAATTATTGATGATAAAGATTATGAAGTATTAAAAAATAATTTTGCAGAAAAATCAGTTAAAAAATTACATTTAATGAACGTTAAAAATAAGGATGTAGCATTTAATGAACTAATAGGGTATCTAAAGAAAGTTAATAATTTAGACAACTCATACTGGAATGAAGGTAATTTATTTGGAGGAAAAATAACAGATGACGAAAGAGGAACAATAGAAGCATATAGACCAATTTATAGAGAAGAACTTATTAAAATGCAATTCGACAATAATGGTATAACGTTATTTACTATGATATTTATAGGTCTACTTTTTGTTATTGCTAATGGAGTAGTATTATATTATAAAGTATTTAATGATATAAAGGATGAAAAGGAAAGAATTATATCATTAGATAGAATAGGAATTTTACAAAGTGAAGTAAGAACAATAATCAGTAAAGAATTATCTATAACTTTCTTTGCACCAATAATTGTTGGGGGAAGTCTAGGCATGTATTTTTTATACGTAATAGTATCTAACTCTGGAATGACAGAATTACTAATTAGGAAATCTGTAATAGTACTTTTAATAGGGACTGTAATTCAAATAGTATTATATTTAATTAGTAGAAGAAAATATATAAGAGAAGTTACATGCAGATAAATTAAAAAACAATACATAAAGTTATAGTTCTATAGCTTATTGACCACAGTGCCCCATAGAAATAATCAAAGAATCTTGTCTTTATATTTTTATGTTTTTCATTTAAGTAAAATGGTACACAGAAAAATAAAAAAGTAGAGTGCTAGGGCACTCTACTTTTTTACAATTGTAGTTGATTAGGCAGATGGTATCACTAAGTTTTAGTTTATAAAAATAGTAGCTTTCCAATTGCGAGATGGGGCTGCTATTTTTTGAGCTTTTTTCTATAAGTAAGGCTATAAATATTAATAATGCTATTAACTTATATGACCGAATACCAACACCTGATCTATTTTCAGAAGGTTTTAAAAACTTTGAGATACAGTTGGTAGCTAGGATCCGCATAAATAAAATTGTTAAAGTATCAAAGGGTAGTTGAAGTATTTGAAAAGTCACGTTTCCCCTCAACCATTAAAACCCTCGACGTATGTCAAGGGTTTTTGCCTTATAAATCAACAGTTTCTGAACTGATAGCTTCCGAGTTTATAGGTTTTGGCTTTGTTTTATAAACTGCATTAAATGCTCCAACGGTTAGTCTAATAAAATTATTATCACTATCGGTTTCTGGAGCTAAAATAATTGACTCTTCTTGGCCTTCATTTGAATTAAAGCTAATAAGCATATAGTTCATTTTAATTTTAACCGTCTTAGTAGCTGGACGAAGTGCATCGAGAATTGCCTCTGTTTGTCTTCCATAAGTAGAGACACCTATCCGATGCTCCAATGATGATTCAGTATTTTTCCTTTGTACAAGTTCATCATTAGTAAATAAAGAAGCACCTATTAATTGTTCTTTTGAAATTCTATAATTGATTGTTGGTAAAATAATAAATACATAATCTGTATGAAGTATTAAAGTGCATTTTGTATTTATGTCGCTATTTATACCATATGCAACTAAAAATTTATGATTACATTTAACATCACGTTTGTTAATACCCAATACTTTATACATATTATTTTTTTGCGTACGAATCTTTCTCGATTCATGTATACCAAAGCATAAGAATAAAGAAATTATAACTAAAACTATAATACCTCCCATAGATTAACACATCCTTATATGATTTATTTGCTAGTAATTGAAATAATAAATAAATTATACCATATGCAAAAATAGAATTAAATATTAACAATAACAAGGAGAATGATCTAATGGTAGGAAAGCTTCTTATTTTTTATTATAGATATAGGCAGCTAATATAAAATGGTGTTGACTCTAACACAACGTCATAGTGTAATATAAAAATGAGCTCGAATATATTAACAGAAACTCATAGTCGACGGAGTGTTAGATAGTATTAATAGCTTTAAAATTAAATTTAGAGGTGTAGCAATGAGAACAGTGAAACAAGTTTCAGATTTGACAGGAATAAGTGTGCGCGCACTACATTATTATGATGAAATAGGACTGTTAAAACCAAGTGAAATTACAGAGGCAGGCTATAGGCTTTATGATGATGAAGCCCTTAAAACTTTGCAGCAAATTTTATTTTTTAAAGAACTTGATATACCTTTAAAAGAAATTAAAGATATAATGATGAGTCCATATTTTGATAAAATGCAAGCTCTAAAAAATCAGAAAAAGCTGCTTATATTAAAACGCAAAAGATTGAATGGTTTAATAGAGCTTATAAATAAAACATTAAAAGGAGAAAGCATGATGAATTTTAAAGAATTTGATATGAGTGAGTATTTTAATGTATTAGAAGAATTTAAAACAGAACATGAGGATAAGGTAATTAAAATTTACGGTAGTGTAGATAAATATAATGATTTAATTGAAAAAATTAAATCTAAGGAATATAAAATTGCTAAAGGGGCTATAAAACAATATGGAAGTATTGAAAGATATGCTAAAGCTATAAAGAAAAGTCTTAATAATGATATGTTAATTACTATGGCAGAACAATATGATAAGTTCAAAAAAGATTGTTTAGAAGATAAGCATCCTAAATTGAAAGAACTATATAAAAAGCTTGTATCTGACCTAAATAAAGATCCTTCTTCAAAGGAGATTCAACAAATTGCTGGAGAAATAACAAATACAGCAAAGAAAGATTATGAAATTTTCAAAATGGAAAATGGGGATGATCATTGGTACTATATGGTGAAAATTTATTTGGTGCACCCTGAATGGATAGAAGCAGTTGATAAAAAGTATGGTCATGGTGCGTCTAATTTTATAGGAGAAGCTCTAAAAAATTACTTGGGAAATAAGCAGCCTAAATTAGAAGAATTATATGAAAAGCTTGCGGCAGACCTAAGTAAAGATCCCACTTCAAAGGAAATTCAACAAGTTGTTGAAGAAATATCATATGAAACTAAAAAAAGTCATGAATTTTACAAAGCAGATGAGGGAAATAATTATTTGGGATATATGGCAGAACTCTATCTATCAAATCCTAGCTTTATAGAAGCAATTGATAAGAAATATGGCCATGGTGCATCTAAATTTATTGGAGAAGCTTTTAAATTTTATGCTGAAAATAATAAGTAGTGAATTAAAAACTATGAGTTATTTGACGCGGGAAACTAAAGTCATAAATCAACTGCAATTAAATAGTTAGAAATGAAAAATCCCGTAATTTTAAGAAAGAAATTATGGGATTTTTCTTAATGATACTAATGGTTATATTAAAAGTGTTATCATAAGATATGTGATGTTATGAGTAGACTAAAAAAGTGACTTTATAAAAATACATAGGTAATAAAGTATTATTTGGAGGGTATATGAGAAAGAGCATATTAATGATAACTCCTGAAAATAAGGAGATTAATAGATTTAGAAAAAGGCAGATAAATAACTTTATACAAATAACAATGCCGTATTTAGCAGCATTTATTGATGAAAATAAATATGAAATCACATTAATAGATGAATATAATCAAAAAATACCTTTTGAAAAGTATTATGACTTAGTTGTAATTACAGTTAATACTGCAAATGCACCTCATTGCTATAATCTTTCAAAAACATTTAGAAGTAAAGGTAGTAAAGTTGTTTTTGGAGGCCCTCATGCAACTCTTTTGCCAGAGGAAGTAAGAGAACACTGTGATGTAGTAATTATGGGGGAAGCTGAGGACAGTTGGCCAAGATTTTTAGAAGAGTTTTATTATGGAAATTATCACAATGAATATAGATGTTTAAATACTCCAACGTTAGAGGGAATTCCAATACCAAGGAGGGATTTAATAAAAAGAAGATGGTTTACTAAAGGTGCAGTATTTGCAACGAGGGGATGCCCTTATAGTTGTGCTTATTGTAATCTAAAGCAGATATATAAAGATTCCTTTAGGAAAAGGCCAATAAATGAAGTAATAGAGGATATTAAAAATAGCAAAAGTAAGTTTTTTGTTTTTTGGGATGATAATTTTTTTGGAGATATTGAATATGCAAAAGAATTATTAAAAGAACTTAGCAAATTAAATAAAAAGTGGGCAGCACAGGTTACTTTAGAAAGATGTAAAGATGAAGAATTGCTGAGTTTAGCACGAAAATCAGGATGTATTTATTTCTTTGTTGGATTAGAATCTTTTTCAAAAGAAACTTTACAGAGTGTAAACAAGGGAGTAAATAATGTAGATAAATATAAGGAGTTAATAGATTCTGTTCATAAATATGGAATTTGTGTACAAGCAGGAATAATATTTGGATTTGATACTGATACAAAGAAAGTATTTAAAACAACTCTAGATATGTGCAATTACTTAGGCATTGATGGAGTTACAGTTAGTATACTAACGCCACTACCAAAAACACCATTGTATTATCAGTTAAAGGAAGAAGGACGATTATTAACTGATGATTGGTCATATTATAATGGAAAAACTAGAGTAGCATTTAAACCTAAAAATATGAGTGCAGGAGAATTATTTGATGGATATATGTGGTTTAGAAGAAATTTTTATTCACTAAAATCAATAACTACTCGATTAAGAAAATCAAAAGTCAACATTTTATATAATTTAATAATTAACCTAGGATACAAGATTTCAATAGGAAAAACAGTATAACTAATGTAAGTACAATAAGGTATGATAAGCTAAAGAAGCTTGGAATATAGATTGAAAACACTATCCTTTAGGGATGCAACGGATAAACTTGATATAAGAATTAATTATGATTTATAATTTACAAGGTAATTTAGTTTTAAGTTTAAGGTATATATTAAATCTTAATAAATTCTCAATAAAGTTTTAAGATTTAAATCATATAAGATAATTGAAAAGCTTATAGAATTATTATATGAGGATATTAAATTATTTTTTGGAGGTTATGTAGTGAGTACAAACATATTGATTGTAGAAGATGAAAAAGAAATAGCTGATTTACTTGAAATATATCTAACAAATGAAAATTATACAGTTTTTAAGTTCTATTCGGCTATAAATGTAATGGAATGTATTAATGAATATAAAATTGATCTTGCAATTCTTGACGTAATGCTGCCAGATGGTGATGGGTTATTAATGTGTAAAGAGATAAGAGAAAAACATTTATTTCCTATTATAATGCTAACAGCAAAAGGTGAGGAGCATGATAAAATTAGTGGCTTAACTTTTGGAGCAGATGATTATATGACAAAGCCATTTAGACCATTAGAAGTAATAGCCAGAGTAAAAGCTCAGCTTAGAAGATATAAAAAGTATAATTTTGATTATACACAGCCTGATAATGTGTTAATTCATAGGGGATTAACAATTGATATTAATAGTCATGAGTGTAGATTGGATGGAAATATACTTTCACTCACTCCAACGGAATTTTTGATTTTGAAGATTTTATGTGAAGAAAAAGGAAACGTTGTTAGCTCAGAACAGCTTTTTCATAAAATTTGGGGTGATGAGTATTTTGATAAAAGCAACAATACTATTACAACCCATATTAGACATCTGCGTGAAAAAATAGGTGATTCTGTAGAGAAGCCTAAATATATTAAAACGGTATGGGGAGTCGGTTATAAAATTGAAAAGTGATAAATTTAATAAAAAACCATATAAAAAGCTCATTAATAAAATATTCTTTCAAACACTTGGTCTAATGATTATTGCTATTAGTATAGTTTTTTTTATTCGCTCTGCAGGTCAAGGAAAAATTGGAAACTTTATTACTGAAATAATTAGTAGATCAGCAGGAGTAGATTGGGAGATAGCAAGGTATTTATATTTTTATAATGTAAGAAAGTATTTTGATTTTATTATAATTGGTACGATTATCTTGATGTTTTCGTTGTTTTATAGAGCACTTTTATCATGGTTTACCAAATATTTTGATGAAATGATTGCAGGGATTAATGGGCTTGTTAATAGAGAAGAAAAAATCTCCATGTCATCGGAACTTGGATTTATGGAAGAGAAACTCAATCAAATTAGATTAGAATTGGAAAGAAGTGCAGAAGCAGAAAGAGAGCTGGAAAAAAGAAAAAATGATCTAATTATTTATTTGGCTCATGATATCAAGACACCATTGACATCTGTAATAGGTTATTTAAATCTATTAGATGAAACACCAAATATGCCTATAGAACAAAAAAGTAAATATGTAAATATAACATTAGAAAAGGCATATCGCCTTGAAAATTTGATTGATGAGTTTTTTGAAATTACAAGATATAATTTACAGTCAGTTCCATTAAATAAACAAAGCATTGATCTGTATTATATGATGGTTCAAATTGTAGATGAAGCATATCCTCAACTTGTAGAGAAGGATAAAAAGGTATCTATGAACATATTCGAGGATTTAAAAATATATGCAGATTCAGAAAAAATGGCAAGAGTTTTTAATAATATTTTGAAAAATGCAATATCATATAGCGATTCTAATAGCACAATTGAAATATGTGGATATTCAAAAAAGAGCAAAAGTTTTATAAGTTTTAAAAGCCTAGGAGCTATACCCCAAGATAAGTTGGATTACATATTTGATAAATTCCATAGAATTGATGCAGCTAGACAAACATCAACAGGTGGTGCAGGATTAGGTCTTGCTATTGCTAAAGATATTGTGACATTGCATGGTGGAACGATTACTGTAGTTTGTCAGCAAAATCATACTATCTTTACAGTTATGATTCCTAACAACTAGTATATAATATTATAATTTATATCATTTCTACATAAAATCTCAATAAATAATCAACTTTATATTAAAATATTGAATCTCCTCCTTTGATAAAATGGATTTATCAAAGGAGGAGATTATTTTTTGAGAATTTTTAGGGAATATATTAAGCGCATTAAAGGCTATTTATTATTTATGGCTATAATATGTACGATAATTTTCATGGCATTTGAAATTAGGATAAATACCGAAGATAAAATTGAGGATAAAAGTAAAGCAACCAAATCAGTAAATGTTGAGACATCAAATGTTTATCTATTAGATGTGAATAGAGATTTAATTTTATATGAAAAGAATGCTGAAGAAAAAATAGCTCCAGCTAGTATTACGAAGATTCTTACTGCACTTACTGTTTTGGATTATTGTAAATTAAATGATGTTGTTAATGTAGGGGAAGAAGTAGAAGTCATTGCAAAAGATTCTTCAAGAGCCTGATTATATCCAGGAGCAAAATTGACAGTTCAGCAATTACTCGTGGCACTTTTACTTCCATAAGGTAATGATGCAGCATATGCATTGGCTGTATATACTGCTAGAACAATTGCTGATAATGAAACAGTATCTATAAAAGAATCTATTCAAGTATTTATTGATTATATGAATCAAAAAGCTGTTAGTCTTGGAGCTGTAGATTCTAACTTCAAGACACCTGATGGATATGATACAAAAGGGCAGTACACAACAGCGCAGGATATCGCATATATTGCTAAGGCTTGCTTAGCTAAAAATGAGCTTTTGAAGATTATGAGTAGTTATATTATTTCCGATACATGGTTAAGTGGACAAGAGGTAACTTACTATAACACTAATGAGCTAATTAATTCTGGTAGTCCTTATTATAATGAGAATGTAATAGGATTAAAAACTGGTAAAAGTGATAAAGCTGGAAGTTGTTTAGTTTCTGCAATAGAGGTTGATGGCAAAAGGTTTATATGCGTTGTTATGGGAAGTTCTGATAACGGTAGATGGATTGATTCTTTAAATTTTTTCAGCCAAATTCAATGATTAAAATCACATTATAAATAATATGAAAAGTTTTAAAAATGGAGGTTAAAAATGGAATTAAAAATTGAAAATCTATATAAAGCATATAGAAATAAGGAAGCATTAAAAAATATAAACATTACAATGGAGTCAGGTACTTATGGGTTACTTGGAGAAAATGGAGCAGGTAAAAGTACTCTTATGAGAATTCTAACCACTGTTGATTTTCAAACTAAAGGAAAGGTAACCTTTGATGGGGAGGATATAATAAATCTAGATGAAAAGTACAGAAATATTATAGGGTATATGCCACAAGATTATAATGTATTTCCAAGTTTTACGGCAAAAGACTTTTTAGAATATATGGGTGCATTAAAAGGTATTCCAAAATCTGAGTTAGATAAAAAGATTCCAGAGGTTTTGGAATTTGTAAACTTAGATCATGTAGCAGATAAAAAAGTGAAGTCTTTTTCAGGTGGTATGAAAAGAAGAGTAGGTATAGCACAAGCAATACTTAATGACCCTAAGATATTAATATTTGATGAGCCAACAGCAGGACTTGATCCTAAAGAAAGGATAAGATTTTCAAATATAATAAGTGCAATGTCGAAAGATAAGATAGTTATATTATCAACACATATTTTATCCGATATAGAAGCAATTGCAAATGATTTGATAATAATAAGAAAAGGGGAATTAGTAGAAGCTGATAATATTGATAACTTAGTAGAAAAGGTAAGAGGGAAAGTTTGGGAAACTGTGGTTGATCAAGATATATTTAATAAGATAAGCCAAGAAAGAAAAGTGATTCATAGAAAACAAGAGAAACAAAGCATTCGTGTAAGATATGCAGGGGATGAATATGAAGGTGTTACAAATAAATCATTAGAACCGAGCTTAGAGGATTATTATGTATCTACATGTCTTTAGATAGACTTATAATAATTTAAATGTTTTAAATCATTATAATAACTATATTGGTTAAAAATTTAACAAAGTGAAGGAGAATTAAGATGAAAAAAAGAAAAAGTTTAATGATAATTGGAGCTATACTAATGAGTTTGACATTTTCTGTAGGCTGTAGTTCACGAAGTATCGGTGTAAATAGTGTAGATGGAGATGCTATAGATAGACTCCCAGAAGATCAAAAAGATAATGAACTAAATAAGGAGCTTGCAAGGATAAGAACGGCAAGAAAAGAAAGTGTTAAAGAGATGGATGGAGGGACGTTCGTAGTAGCAGAGAACGGTGCTAATATACCAGGTCAAAGTAAAAATATACCTAATTTCACCAAGGAAGGCTACGAAAAAGAGGTAGAATATATACGTTTTATACGTGGTTATATTGAAAATGAATTAAAGATTCCTGAAAGACCAGTATATGGACACGATGCAACATCATGTATTGATCCAAGAATGAATGCAATTTACGATGATGAAGATAAAGGAGTAGCTAGTGGCTATGATAATGAAAATATACGTATTGAAGAATATGAGACAGAAAAAGACGATGTATATAGTTATTTAATTTCAGTAAGAGAGTCAAAAGATAGCCCATGGGAAGTAATACATCATGGAAACAGTTATAAAGAGTAGGTGTTAAGATTATGAAAGAATTAGTAAAATATGAA
The DNA here is from genome assembly GCF_002455975.1 of Clostridium sp. UBA6640. GTDB lineage: Bacteria > Bacillota > Clostridia > Clostridiales > Clostridiaceae > Clostridium_J. Next base: position 14,724 of record NZ_DKLM01000149.1, on the reverse strand, counting down.
TTTAGGAAGATATGGACTCAGCTCACTATAGTAGCTGTAGTGCTGCTTATTGTAATCTCTACAATAAATATCTTTATAGTGTTATTTAATTCTGAGGCTATTACTAGTGAAGGTAAAGAAGTTTATGGATCAAAATCTTTTAGAGCCATTAAAAATGAATCAAAAGATATAAAAGGAGTAATGAATCAAGAGTATTTAGATAATTTAGTTGAAAAATTCAATTTAAGTAAAGAAAAACAAGAGTTTGAAGAACGTCTTGGATTTTATCTTACGAAATATGAGTATCCAAACCATATTATAAATTTTGCTAACTATGGTCCTGATATGCTTAGCAATAGGATGGGATTAGACTTTGATTTTATAAAATCGGAAAAAGAGTTTTATAATCAGTATAAAAAATCTGTAAGTGATACTATAAAAGACAAAAATCAGCGTAGTAATTGGTTTAAATACACAGATGATCAAATGAATAAGATAAATGAAAAAATAGATAAGTTAAAAACTCCTTTCAAGGTAGATTATTATGAAGGCTTAACTTATTTTGTGTGGCAATATGGAGCACAATATTATCTTGTTCTTATAGTAATAGGATTTGCTTTAAGCTCACTGTTTTCAAAGAATAGCAATAATGGAATAGATGAGCTTACACTATCTTCTAAGTTCGGAAGAAAGAAAAATATGAATGCAAGAATCATAGCTGGAAATATATTTGCAGCAGTAGTTTATGCTATATTTATAGGAACACTTTTAATAGAAATTGGAGTTGTAGCTTCTTTGAATGGATGGGGTACGTCTGCACAAACTATGTGGTACACTTGCATATATAATATAAGTACAGGTACAGGTATACTAATTATGATTTTTCAGGGGCTCTTAGGAATATTAATAGTTGCAAATTTAGTTATGTTAATATCATTAAAAGTTAAATATTCAAAATTAACAACGCTTATATCTTTGCTTAGCATATGGACACTTATAAGATTAAGATATACAACTAATTCACTACAATTACAACTTAATCCTACTTATTTTGCTACACATCTTAGTCTTGATATTTATTATTTTATAGGAAATATAGTGATACCATATTCATTAGCATTTATAGTAATAGCATTTATTTACATGTTAGTAATTAGAATTTTAACAGTAAGTCAATATAAGAAATATAAGTTAAATTAGATATATAGGGAAACAAGCTCAGATTTAAATTTATATATCAATTTCAAAAATGATTTTATTCAAAGATCCTTATTGAATTTAACTAATTTCTGAGCATGTCTCACTCTTCTGGGTATCCAAGTTCTGAAATGGATAAATTTAAAAGTCAGCTTGGAACCCTATAGTAACGGCATATTTAAAATAAAAATTAGGTGGTTAAATTAAATGAAAGAAATTATAAGAGTTGAAAGAAAAAGAATATTAAACCTAAGAAACTTTCTTATACTCTCTGCAATTGTTCTAATATTCTCTATATTTAGTAGTATAATGTCTCTAAATAATTACAATGTCTATGATTCACAAGGAAGTATTATTATATCTAGTAAAGACAATTTAAAAGAATCAAAACTAGATAAACATAAGAGACTATTAGATGAAAAGGCTATAAAAGATGTTGTAGAGAGCAACGATAAAAGTAAGTACTTATATAATTCAAATTTAGCTATATTGGTTGCTTCAAACTATGAAAAAAAAGTAGAAGAACTTACCAATGATGATATAAAAAACTTTTACAATCAGAGAATAGTAAATGTTAAAAAAAATATAGGTGGAGCAGCTATGGTAGAAAATATAGACAAGCTAGCCTCGGAGGGGGAAAAGCTTAATACACCTTTGCCGCTAGGATATGCAGAGGGGTGGAAAAATTTAAATAATGATATGATAGATTTTCTTACAATCATTATATTTATTATACCATTTATTATTTTACCTGTATTTGCAAAAGACCCAAAGACAAAAATGAGACAACTGTACATTACAACTAAACATGGCAAGAAAACTTTAGCTAAAATTAAAATAATAACAGGATTTGAAGTAGGTGGTATGATTTATATTACAGCTGTATTAATATTTTCACTTTCAAAATTAGCGATACTTGGATTTAAGGGGGCTAGTTTACCTATTCAAAGTAGTATAAATTATTTGTTTTGCCCTTACAATATAACTTACTTACAGCAGTATTTATTAAATGTAACAATAGGATTTATGGCAATGTTAGTTATGGTATCTGCAACGCTTTTATTTACAGTGATAGTAGATCAGATTTTATCAGGAGCAATATTTGTAACATTTTTTTGTGCAATAATGACTATGATGCCTAATAATAATTTTGAAATTAATCATTATTTTAAAACCTTCTTACCGTACCACATGATCAATTTCAATAATTATTATATTCATCCTGAGATTTACAATATATCAGGTAAAATTATACCTACATATGTACTAGTTATTTTGATATCTTTGTTAGCTTTTACAATATTTACTGTTTGCACTATGGTTATATCAAATATAAAGCTATCTAGTAAGTTAAAGTAATCGAATAGATAGATTGGTTTGAGTTTTAGACTATTAAAGCATGCCATAATTATGTAGAATATATACAAAAAACAAAATGCAAAACTTCATTTAGAATAGTTACGGAGAACTGTATCATAAATAAATGTGAAAAATATCATTAGTGAATTCTTAAATTGAAATTTCATAATTAGGATTCATGTCTATAAATTTTAAAAATAAAATGCTTAATATAATCATAGATAGGTAGTGAGAAAATGAATCATAAAATACAAAGAATTAACAGTTATGAGGATGATAGATTTGATAAAGATATTTTAAATCAGCATGGTGCCTTTATTGCTGATGAAAAGTATAAATGTAGTTTTAAAATAATAAATAAAGATTCTGCCATTGTACTTTTTGATAAGGAAGTTGATGTGTTCCAATTGATAGATGAATTTAGATTCTATTCTGGGCACATTATTAATTTCTATGACGAAGATATGGAATTAATAAAAGCTTTTCCACCTATTAATATATTTCATATAACTATTAAGGATATTCAGCCTTCACAGTTTTTCGTGGATATGGACAAAGTTAAAGCTATAGAATCTTTCATAAAAAGTGAAGAAGACATCGTCATTTCTCTAGCAAAAATAAAGGACTCTTTTGTATCTTTGGATGGACATACTAGACTTTATTATGCAGTAAGTAAGGGATATTCTAAAGTAAAAGGATATTTTACAGAACCAGGTGACTATCTAGAGGATTTTGTAGAAGAAGCAAGGAGAAGAAATATTTATTCGCCATATGACCTTGAATTAATATCCCATGAAGAATATAAGATAAAGTGGAATAAGTTTTGTGATGATTTTTTTGGTGAGAGGGAATAAAAGGGTGAAACTTTAGCCATCAGTACATTAGAAATTAATGATATATATAACTTGCAATTACAAAAAATTCAATATGCAAAAGGTGGGGAAATAATATTATGAAAAATATTAATCAACTACTAGAAGATTATTTAGAAAGCTTGAATAGGAGAGAATATTTTAATGGCGCTATTTTAGTATCTTATCAGGATGAAATAATTCATTGTAAGGGATATGGGATAGCGAATCATCAACTAAATATCAAAAACACAGAGGAAACTAAATTCCGTATAGGTTCGCTAACAAAAGCTTTTATAGCAATGGCAATACTACAATTGGAACAAAGTGGGCTAATTAATTTAGAAGAAACATTAGGCGGCTATATTGAAGATATGATAGAAGGACATAAAATTACTATACATCATTTACTTAGCCATAGTAGCGGCATTCAAGATTTTGCTAGTGACATAAACTATTGGCCGACCCGAATGAGGTTATTTACAACATTGGAAGATACTATCAATGAATTTAAAGATAAACCATTGAATTTTGATCCTGGAACAGAGTTTAGATATTCAAATACAGAATATACTATTTTAGCATATATTATAGAGAGAATTTCCGGAATGACATATGAAAAATATATTGAAGATAATATCTTAAAACCATTAGGTATGGAATCCACAGGATTTGATGATGGACGGAAGATTATAAAGGATTTGTCTAGTGGATATACCATATGGAAGGAAATCATTAATCCAGAGTTTGTGGATATGACGAACGCTAAGGGTGCATATGATATGTACTCAAATATCAAAGATTTGCATCTATGGAGTAAAGCTCTAAATACTGAGAAATTAGTAAGCAAAAATCAACTTGGAAAAATGTTTAATATGTATAATAATGTTTGTGGATATGGTTGGTTCTTAGATAAAGATATAATAGATGATATACAAAGAAATAAATTCTATCACTTTGGGGATGTGAATGGATATGTAAATTATTTTTGTAGATACATTGAAGATGACCTTACAATAATAGTATTAAGTAATTTTAATCTTACTCCTGTAGAGCAAATATCAAAGGATATTGCAGCCATTATATTAGGAGAAGATATAATCATTAATCAAAGCTGTAGTGTCATAAGGGTAGACAATAGAACCTTAAATAAGTATATAGGTTCATACTTAATAGATGGTAAAGATAATAAAATCGATATAATAAATGACAAAGATAAGGTATTTATAACAATAGCTAAAAGGTATGGAGTATTGTATATGTATGAATTGCTACCTATCAATATAGAAGATTCGAAAATTGAATTTATATCTAAGTTTATAGAGGACAGAGTGGTAATAGAAATTACAAGTAAACATCAATATAAATTAACTCATATTAATCCATATGGGGAAGTTACCCATGCAACGAAGCTTATGTAAGTATAGTTGAAATTATGGTTTGTAGAATATGTTCTTATAAGCAAAATTTAGTTTAGTTAGATTATTTAGGAGAGCCTTATAATATGCAAGTGAGCTCTAGTATAACTTTTTTTATCTTCAGTCTTTTAATGTTTAACCTAGACTATAAAAACCTCACTTAAAGGTGATTCGGAGAATAGTATCATAGATAAGTTAAGAGACTAGCCTTAGCCATTGATATTACTTGGTTAAGGTTGTTTTTTTATTTAAGATATATACAAGGGAGGTTTTTTATTGTTTAAATATACAAACAAAATATAGTTCAATTTGTTATTGTAATTTATCATTATTTTTAAAATAATTTCATATAGTAATTATTTTAAGTAAATTTCACTTAAAAAGAAGCCTAAAATATGAAAATAATTGTTTGTGAAGCAATTAAAATTACTATTAGAAGTTAATTCACTCTTTATGATGACTTAATGTTTTTTAAATGATAAAATACAGTACATATAGTAGGGAGGGCTGGGATATGGACGATTTGGATATTAAAATTATAAATATTATTAGTAATAATGCAAGAGTATCTCATGAAGAAATAAGTAGAATTCTTCATATCTCAAGACAAGCAATTCATCAAAGAATAAAAAAATTAGAAGAAAGTGGAGTAATAAAAGGTTATAAAAGTATCATTGATTGGACTAAATTGGGTGAAGGTACTAAAGCATATATTTATGTAAAAGTAAATATGTTAGATTATAAAGAAGATATACAACAATATATTAATATCGATATACCTAATGTATTTATAGAAGAATGTCAAAGGATTCATGGTGATTGGTGTATAGTAATTAAGGTTAGGGCAAAGTCTACATCAGATATTACAAATTTCATTGACGAAGTATGGAAAGTGAAGTCTACTATAGACACATCCACTACATTTATTTTATCAACAATAATAGAAGATGATATAAGATAATAATTGAATTAAAGGGTGAGAATGGATGAAGTTTAATAAAATAGTATGTATTGATAAGACAGGATTGGAACCTTGGGCAATTGAAGAATTAAAGAAGTATTCTAAAAAAACGATTGAGGTATTTGATGATTATCCACAAAATGATAGTGAAATTATACAAAGAATAAAAGGTGCTGATTGTGTGCTTGTGTCTTGGAATACACAAATAAGTAAAGAGGTAATTGAAAGATGTAGCCAGATCAAATATATTGGAATGTGCTGTAGCCTTTATAATGAAGATTCAGCAAATGTTGATATTAAAACTGCAAGAGTAAATAATATTGAAGTTCGAGGAGTTAGAGACTACGGGGATGAAGGAGTAGTTGAATTCATCATTAGTGAATTAATAAGATTACTGAAAGGTTTAGGAGAATATCAGTGGAGAAATGAACCTGTAGAGTTAATGCAAAGGAAAATTGGAATAATTGGAATGGGAACAACGGGGAGAATGTTGGCAAAAATAGCATCTGCCTTCGGAATGAAAGTTTATTATTTCAGTAGAAATAGAAAATTGGATATCGAGAATGAAGGGATAGAATATCTTCAACTTAATGAGTTGTTGAAAAGAACAGAAATTGTATCAATTCATTTGCCTAAAAATACAATGATACTTGGAAAAGATGAATTTTCATTGTTTGGTGATGGCAAAATATTGATTAACACTTCTTTAGGTACCCCATTTCAAGTACCTGCATTTTTGGAATGGATACAAAGAAAAGGGAACTTTGCAATATATGATGAAGATGGCGTAGGAAGTTACAAAAAAGAGTTTGAGAAATATCCTAATATAATTTCATCTAAAAAAGTAGCGGGCTGGACAAAAGAAGCAAGGCAAAGATTATCCAATAAAGTTCTACAAAATATTGAGGAATTTTTAAATGAAACTCATGCTTAATAGTCATGTATTCGGCAACAAAGGGCAAACCGTATCATAAATAATTGAGAGACCTAGCCTTAGCTATTGGTATAACTTAGCTAAGGCTATTTTTTTTATTTAAAATATATACAACTAAATGGAGTATTTATATAATTAACGTACAAGGTGTTGAGGAAGTGATATAAATGAATATAAGCAAAATGGTAAAAGAATTGCAGAGTGTTATGAATTTGGAGTTTGATGAAAGAGCTAAAGTTTTTCATGAATGTAAAGAGCGGTTAGAAATAGAGGTTAATAAGAACCCGTCTAATGTTCAAGCGTTTTCACTTATGGCAATGATGAATTTGGAGCTGAGAAATGATACAAAAATTTCAACTGATATTTTAGAAGATTGTTATAACAAAAATAAAAATAATATGTCAAAGGACGAGTATTCTTTTTGGGCCACTAATATGGCCTATTTGTTAAGTGAAGAATACGAAGAGGTTGATAAATCAATTGAATTACTTACAAAAGCAATAGAATATGAATCAAAATATGATAATACATATTTTGCCTTAGGAAAATTATTTTTTAAGGAAAAGAATTATAGGGAAGCAATAAAATTATTTAATAAGGCTTTTGAAATTTCTCCTCACAAGGTATATAAATATAATGAAGCTGTTAGTTTAATTGCTTCAGATGATAAGGAAGAAGGAATTCTTCAGTTAAAATCAATTTACACATACCCATATGAATATGAAGAGATAGATGGAAGAATTGCTTTACTTCTTGGAAGAGAATTAGCATTGAATGGAGAACTAGAAGAGGGTAAAAAAATAATTCAATTATTATTAGAGCGTAGTTATGAAAGCTTAGAGGTTGGAGCCAGTGAATTAGCAGAATGTATGTATATACTTGGTGATTATCATAAATGTATAGAATTATATGATGAAGATAACCTTTATAAAGATGAAAGTTGGATTGGTCAGTATTTTTATGCACTAAAAGAGTCATATGGTATAGACGCATCAGAGAAAAAGATGAATGAAATTGAAGAAGAAATAGTGAAGAATATTTATGAAGAAGAAACTAATTATGCAGATTGGGATAGTGAAGAGGATTGTAAAGAATATATTGATGGAGAAAAGGCTAGATTAAATAGCATTAAAGAATGTTATAGACAGGTTATTAATGGCATTAAGCCTTTTGTAGAAGTAGATTACGATATATTTTATAAATGTTATTACATAAATTGTCCCCGTCATTATGTAGAGTAAATATTTTAAATTTAGAACATTTATTTTGTTTTAAGGTCATTAGATGAATTATAAAGATAAAGTCTGATGGTGTGAAAAATCTTATTGTAAGTAATGAAATAATTTATATGTAGAACTATGGATATTTGTGTTGTATATTGAGATAAATATTGGAAAATGGTACAATTAGGAAAGATTATTGATATGAGGTGATAAAATGATAATTTGGGGATGGGGGAAAGTGACTAGAAAGATTGTTGGCCCAGTATTTGAGCGTACATGTGGCTACTGTAATAGTACTGAAGTTTGGAATTTATGTGTTGTAAGAACGTGGTTTACTCTGTTTTTCATTCCAGTAATACCATATAGAAAGCAATATTGTATTACTTGTCCAAAATGTTATAGTTACAGAGATCTTACAGAAGAGGAATTTCAAGAAATGAAGCTTTCTATAAACTCTCAATCTAATAATATTAATCAAGATTCTGTTAGCGATGATTTAAAATATAGAGGAAAGACAGAAACTCAAATTAACTATTTAAAACAGATGGAGGAGTATAAAGATGAGGCTAACTAGAAAATAGTTACCTATATTTTAGTGATGTTATTATAGAATTATAATTATTAATATAAAAGTCCTTAACATTTTTGTTAGGGACTTTTATATTAGTAATATGCCCACCATGAATAATAACTTGACTGTGAAAGTTTAGTATAGGATTGAGAGTAAGGACTATTAAAGGTTAAATACTTTTAGAAGGTGATTAAAATAAAAGATGATATAGAAGTAAAGATAGTGAAGATGGAATGGCTTTCAAAAGAAGCGAATGAAGCAATTGTAACGTTTGAAATTAATAATAAAGAATATCGAGCGTTTGGATTTCCTGTAAGTTTTGAGGTTGGAACCTCTTATAGGGTTGAGTTTGATTTTTTAGAGGGGATAGATATTCAATGGGAAATTATGTTTAGTGAGAATAAAGATAAAGTGAAGGATTTAATTGTTAAACCAAATAGTACATGGTCTTACTCTGCATATGGAGAAATATTATCAATTAACCCTGTTATAGTTGATTGTGGTATTGCAGAATTTGATTTAGGGTACTTTTCAAGAGATGAACAGTTAATAGGTGAATATATGTTTTTCGATATTGCAAGATTAGACATATATGAAAAAGATAAATAATAGTACCTAAAAAGTTAGAAAACAAGAATTTGATATTAAAATGGTAGGTTTTAAGCAGTTATTAAAATAGTAGAAAATAATATTAAGGGGGATATGCATGGATATTATTGTTACTCTAGAAGAATTAGAAAATATACTTAATGTAAAATTTCCAAGGACTTTTCATGAAATTTATAGTTCAGGGGCAATGGAATGGTTAAAGCATTCATATGATTGGCTTAATGAAAATAGAAAGGTAGTTGAAACGAATATAGAATCATTTTTTTATAGGGTTGGAGGTGATTGTGAACCAGTTGTTTTCTCAGAAATACAAGAAACAATAAATTACTTTAAGGAAATGCTAGAGTATGATGATGATTATAAACTTGGAAAGGTAAAAATTAATCCTAAATATAGGTTTATTCCTTTTGCACAAATGGGTTCAGGAGATTTGTATTGTTTTTGGTATGAAGAGAACAAGCAAGAACCAAAAGTAACTGTATACGGACATGATACAGGAGATATGGACCTTTGGGCAAATGATTTTGATGAATTCTTATTTATTCAACTAGGAACATCTGTAGTAGATTGGGGAGATAATATTAATGATGAGTCTATACAGGCCCATGCAAGGTTTTTAGAGGATGAATATAAAAAACTTTTTCAAAGTGGAGATGAAGAAAAAATAAAATCAATTATCGAAAGTATGGGCAAACCTAAGCAGATAGAATATCTTGTATAGTTGTATTAAATAGGAGAGATGAAATAATTAAGAGCATAACTTGTAAATACTAGATAAATAGTGATTTGAAAGGAAGATAAAGATGGGGTTCTTAGATAAATTAAAGAAAAAAATAGAAAAGAAAGATACTAAGGATGACCAAGTAGTAATTGATGGCTGGAAGGCCATTGAAGATGCATGTTTAAAGATGTATCCAGGACAGACCAATCCTAAACATTATGGAACAATTATTCCATGGAGTCTTGGAGGTAATGATCCTTTGGATGGCATTAGCATTTATGATGGCGGGGAATATTATCACTTTGTTACATTTGGCTTATCAGAACTTTATGAGAAAGAAAATGAAAATAAAGAATATAGTGGATATGGATTTGAACTAACTGTAAAGCTGAAAAAGGACGGATTGGAAGATGAAGAAGTGGGAATTAGGGGAATGTGCGGAATTTTACAAGCAATAGCCAAATTAACTTATAATGAGGGTGAGATTTTTCAACCAGATGAATACATATATACAGGACAAACTACTGGTATGGATCCAAATGGAAAATCATTAATTACAGGATTTATTACTCAATTAGATAAGCTTGGTGAAATTGAAACTCCAAATGGAAAGGTGCAGTTTGTAGAACTTATTGGAGCAACAGATGCAGAATTGAAAGCAATTATTGATAAGAAATTAAGGGTTAAGAAATTATTTGAAAGACTCGGTTCAGAATATACAGACTATACACGTGAGAGCTTGTTTTAATTACTAATTAAGATATTATATTATAATTATGTATTGTTTAAATAGATAAACAAAATATGGTACAATTTGAATATAGAGTAAAAGTTAATTAATAAGTAAATAGCAGCCTCTCATATTTGTGCATTAGATGAGAGGTTTTTAAATTTATGATTCACTATACTATTATTTGTAAGGGGATAGCTTAATGGAATGGTTAGAAAAATTAAATGAAGCACTAGGATATATTGAAGCAAACTTAGATGGAGAAATTGAGTATGAAAAAGCAGCAAAGATAGCATGTTGTACAACTTATCATTTTCAACGAATGTTCTCATATATAGCAGGAGTGCCACTATCAGAGTATATAAGAAATAGGAGATTAACAAAAGCTGCACTTGATTTACAAAGTGGAGATAAGGTAATTGATGTAGCCTTACGCTATGGTTATGAATCTCCAACTGCTTTTAATAGGGCATTTCAAAAAATACATCATGTATCACCTTCAGTAGCGCAAAAAGAGGGAACCTTCCTAAAAGCATATCCTCCTATTAGTTTTAAAATAACAATAAAAGGAGTAGGAGAAATGGAGTATAGTATAGTTAAAAAAGAAGAAATTAGAATGGTGGGAGTAAAGACACTATTAGAAAAGAATATTGAGAAAAATTTTAAATCTGTACCTAAGTTATGGCAAGAATCAGCACAAAATGGAACAATTAATCAGATAGTATCTCTTATGAATGAAGATTCTAAGGGTGTATTAGGGGTTAGTGCTTGTATGGATAGCTTGGAGAAATGGGAGTATTATATAGCTGTGGAAACTGATAAAGAAGTACCAGAGGGTATGTATGAATATGTAATACCCGCAGGCACTTGGGCAGTTTTTCCAGGACAGGGTGCTATGCCGACAGCAATTCAAGAAGTTGAAAAAAGAATAATTACAGAGTGGTTACCAACGTCAGGATATGAATATGCAGATGCACCAGATATTGAGTTATACTTAAATCAAGATCCAGCTAATTCAAAGTTCGAGGTTTGGATACCAATTAGAAAAAATCAATAAAAGTTGAGAGAAGAAACTAAGAATTATTAGTATTAAATTTAAAACTTATTTTAATATAGATAAACTACTTTAAAAAATAATATATAGCTAAATTTGGCTATCTTTAAATATTTTAATTTACAAATTTAATTAATGGAGAATTGAGAATAGGCAATTGAGAATTATGATAGATCTTTTTAACAGACTTTTTAATACAAGTGACTGTGTCACATGAAAAGAAATCAATTGAAAACTTCTCTTATAAAAGAGAAGTATCCATAATTGTCCATTGTCAATCGTCAATTCTCAATTACATAAATATATTGGGGTGGATGAATTTATATGGCAAGCTACAAAGAGATAACTTGTACTACAGCATGTAATAAATTAAAAAGAAAAATACCATTTGCTTGGGATTTAAATATATATAGGGGGTGCGAGCATGGCTGTAAATACTGTTATGCTATGTACTCACATCAATATATGGGTTCTGAGCAATATTTTGAGGATATATATGTTAAAACTAATATTGTTGAACGATTGGAAGAACAACTTAGCAGTCCTACTTGGAAAAGGGAAGTTGTTAATATTGGTGGCGTAACCGATAGCTATCAACAAGCAGAAGCACAGTACAAAATAATGCCAGATATTCTAAGGTTAATGATAAAATATAAAACCCCTTGCATCATTTCCACAAAGTCAGATTTGATTTTGCGAGACTATGATTTAATTGAGGAACTTAGTTCTATTACTTATGTAAATGTTGCAGCAACCATTACTTGTATGGATGAAAATATTCGTAGAAAAATAGAGCCAAATGGCGTGGAATCCCTTAAAAGATTTGCTATGTTAAAGGAGTTCTCAAAGACAAAGGCATCCACAGGACTTCACTTTATGCCAATCATTCCATATATAACAGATGGAAGAGATAATGTTGATGCTCTATATTCTAATGCTGCTGATTGTAGAGTTAGTTATGTACTACCTGGAGTACTCTATCTAAGAGGAAAGACTCGTTCAGTATTCTTTAATTTTATAAAAAAGGATTTTAGTCATTTGTATGACCCATTACAAACCTTATATAAAACAGGTGGTGCCAACAAGGAGTATAAGGATAAGCTATACATTATGGTTAATGAATTAAAAGATAAATACAATCTTTCTGGTAGTTATTCAAAGCCAATGAAAGATAAATTAAATAAATCTACTAATGAGCAGTTATCTTTTTTATAATCTCTTATATTATAGGCAGAGAAATACATTGCACTAAGCCAAGTGACTGTCACTTGGCTTAATATGGAAGAAGATCTCATCAATTCACATCTTTAAAGTGGTATAACCTATACCATTTCCACGGTAATTCTTATTTTAAATTACAATTCTAATTTTAATCCAGAAGGGTTCCTATGTTTTCCAATACCAATTGACTTAATCGGTTATTTTATCGTTATCTTTTTTACTAATATCTTTTTATTTTTTATCACATTTATTGAATAGTTTTTTAAGCTTTTATCCACTATTTTTTGTGATATGACCGTTAAACTTATGAAATCATGATGAAATTTATAAAGGTAAGATTAAACTGAAAGATAAAGGTATCATTGCTTCCAATTTTCTATTGTTAGATATGGAGCCCATAAAATATTCACTATCACAATTAATATCAAAATAAAATATTCAATATGTGTTACTATCTTTAAAAAGGAGGAATGTTTGATGATAGACACCAATATGAAAAGAATACTTGATTTTGTCGAGAAAAATTTAGCAGAGGATTTTTCCCTAAGTGAATTGGCAAGACAGTGCAATTTTTCACCCTATTATTGTTCTGTTATTTTTCATCAGTATTTTGGTGAAACCATGAAAAGCTATATGCAAAAGCGACGTTTGATTTGTGCTGCAAGTGAGCTTAAAAACACTAATAACAGAATTATTGATATCGCAATAAAATATGGCTATTCGTCGCAGGAGGCATTTTCAAGAGCATTTTCTGCTATGATTGGAATGCCGCCGAAAAGGTTTCGCGAAAATCCACTGCCACTTGCTGTTTATCAGAAAAATAGTTCTCCAATATTTCAAAATAAGGAGAATGCAGCAATGAAAAATGAAACTATTAAGAATGTACAAAGTCAAATTGAAAGAGACTATCCTTTAAAAACATTGCATATTTTAAATGGTTTGTGTATGCTTGATTCTTTTCAAAGAGATAACTTGATGAATGAAAACGCTGTCTATATTCCATTTAATGAAGCTATGTGCTGGGGTGAAACGGACGAAAAAATTTTCTCGCCGGAATTTATTGAAAAAAGAGCACATTCCTTAAGTTCAACACCTGAAGAATATAGAAAAATTGTAATAGAACCGTTAAAGCCACTGTTTGACGAACAGTTCGACATTATCGTTTTATGGTTTGGTGACGATATGTTCTGCCAGATGAATTTTATTACGATTCTTTCGTATTTGGAGCAAATTCATTTTGATGGTGATGTACTTTTTTGCATGGCACAAGAGCAAAACGATGAAATGTTACCTGATGCTGTGGAAATTGATACAGAGGGCTATAACTATATCTATAAAACCATACTTTGTGATAGAAAAAAATGTGATAAAAAAATGCTGCCTGTCACTTATCAGGCAATGGATTTATATCTTGGCTACCGAGAAGAAAACAGTGATATCATACGTTATATCAAAAACAATCTTAATAAGGAAAATCTCGTAAGAGAACTACTCACACTGTTTTCGCAGTACGGACTTGGAGATTTACAATATCAGTGGATGATTGAAGAAATAAAGAAGGAAAGGACTATATGAGAATTGATAAACCGTAGCGGCGAACAGTGTTCGCCATATATTATTAAATAAGTGTTAAGCTATAAGACGTATTAAAAAGAACCGGCAAACACTGTTCGCTCCTACAATGTAAAAATCAGCTTAAAATAAAACTATTGTTAGTTTAGTAAAAGACTTAAATAGGGATAAGCATAAAATTTCATTGATCTAAATCTATGCTTAACCCTATAATTAAATTCTATTTTTATTATTTTATTGTTTTGAAATAATCTAGTAAATGTATATGGCTCCACAATAAAAATTTAACTTATACATAATTTTAATTTCCATAACAAAAATTCT
>NZ_DKLM01000082.1 GCF_002455975.1 Clostridium sp. UBA6640 | reverse complement strand
TTGATGATAGTTTTTCTGCTTTAGATTTTAAAACTGATGCAATTCTTAGAGCAAGATTAAAAGAAGAAACAGGGGACGCTGTGGTTTTAATAGTTGCACAAAGAATAGGCTCTATAATGGATAGTGATAAAATTATAGTATTGAATGAAGGGGAAATAGTGGGCATAGGGACCCATAGAGAATTATTAAAGAACTGTGAAATATATAATGAGATTGCATCATCTCAACTTACAAAGGAGGAGTTAGCATAATGAAAAAATTTAAAGCTAGTATAAGTAAAATTGCTCCTTTTGTAAAAACTTATAAATTTTCTTTTATTGGTGCCATAATATTTATAATATCAGCAGCTTTTTTTAATGCTATTGCACCAATGACGGAAGGATTAGTAATAACACAACTTACGAAGGATGCAATTAACATAGGAAAAGGTGTAGAGGGAGCTTCTGTAAATTTTAATTATATTACAAAGATACTTGGACTTTTAGCGGGTATATATGTATCTAGTGCAATATCTACCTACATAGCAAATTTCTTATTAACTCATGCTATTCAAAACACCATGAGGGATTTAAGAAATGCTATTCAAGATAAGATTAAAAAATTACCAATAAGTTATTTTGATAGTAACAGCTACGGAGATGTATTAAGTCGTATTACAAATGACGTAGATACGATATCTAATGCAATGCAACAGAGTTTTATACAGATAGTTAATTCAATATTAGCGGTATTCTTAGCAGTTGTAATGATGTTTAAAATTAATACTAAAATGGCTCTTATAGCTATACTTATAATACCTCTAAGCTATTTAGTATCAAAATTCATAGTTGGGAAGTCACAAAGATTATTTTCTAGACAACAAAGAGCTTTAGGAAAATTAAATGGTACAGTTCAAGAAATGTATACTGGATTTAATGAAATAAAGCTATATGGAAAACAAAATGAAGCTATAGAGGAGTTTAAAAATATAAATCAAGAGCTTTCTAACACAGGATTTAAGGCTCAATTTATATCAAGTATAATGTCTCCAATGATTTCTTTAATAAGTTATTTAGGTATTGCAGCTATAGGGGTTATTGGAGGAATTTATGCTATTAGTGGAATAATAACGGTAGGTAATCTTCAAGCTTTTATACGTTATATATGGCAAGTAAATCAACCACTTTCTCAAGTAAGTCAGCTTTCATCTACAATACAATCTGCTTTTGCAGCAATTGAACGTGTATCTGAAATATTAAATGAAGAGGAAGAGATTCCAAATCCTGAAGACTCAGTAAAGCTTGAAAATCCTCGTGGGAATGTTACCTTTGAACATGTTAAATTTGGATATAGTGATGATAAACCACTAATAAAGGATTTAAGTGCAGAAATAAAGAGCGGTCAAATGGTAGCTATAGTTGGACCTACGGGAGCAGGTAAAACAACTTTGATAAATTTATTGATGAGATTCTATGATGTTAAAGGTGGAGCTATAAAGATAGATGGCGTAGATATTAGAGATATGAAACGTGAAGACTTACGATCAATGTTTGGAATGGTTCTTCAAGATACATGGTTATACAAGGGAACTATTTATGACAATATTGAATATGGAAGATTTGGAGCAACTAAAGAGGAAATCATAGAAGCAGCTAAAATAGCTAATGTTCATCACTTTATTAAAACTCTTCCAGATGGATATAATATGATTCTTAATGAAGAAGCTTCTAATATATCTCAAGGAGAAAAGCAGCTATTAACTATAGCTAGAGCTATAATATCAGATCCAGCCATATTAATATTAGATGAAGCCACTAGTTCGGTTGATACCAGACTAGAATTATTGCTTCAAAATGCTATGAGAAACATAATGAAAGGAAGGACTAGCTTCGTTATTGCTCATAGACTTTCAACTATCCGTAATGCAGATTTAATATTGGTTATAAATGAAGGAAATATAATAGAACAAGGAAATCATGAGGAGCTAATGAAAAAAGGTGGCTTCTATGAAAAACTTTATAATAGTCAGTTTGCGAATAAGGAAGAAGCTTAATATATTAGAAGAATAAATAGTAGCATTTTGTATGCTACTATTTATTTTTATAATATGTATAAATAGAGTTTCTAAAAAAGATAATAATAATATAGTAATATTGACAGGCTTATGTTAGCTGAAAAATCAATTATAATTAAACAGACCCTTTGAAGAGTTAAGGGGATTTCGTATAATAAGATTAAACTTAAATATAAACATAAATATAAAAAATATAAAAAATATAAACGTAAAGGTGATGTAAATTATGCAAAAAGAGGTAGTTTTAAATTAAACTAACTGAATAACGGTGATTTTTAGAATATAGATTAAAAAATCTTGAATATATCAAGGTTTATTTCCTCTGCAATTAATTTTCAAATTAATAGTAGATGTTTATTTATGTATTTCTAAAATAGCCAATATAATAATGAGCATGTTACACCTTATCTGCATAGTAGGAAAGCCGTGTTCTAAACACGGTATTTTTATATCTATTTTTGCTATGTTTATATTTAGTTATATAATTATGAGGCTGTAAATGGACGTGTGTTCATTTGCAGTTTTTTTATTTAAGGAGATAGTTATATGAATATAATTAATATAGGAATTGTAGCCCACGTTGATGCTGGGAAAACAACTACTACTGAAAATCTTTTGTATTGCAGCGGAGCTATAAAAGAAGTTGGTAAAGTTGATTTAGGAAATACACAAACAGATTCAATGGAACTTGAGCGTAAAAGGGGAATCACTATTAAATCTTCTGCCATATCATTTACGTGGAAGGATATTAAAATAAATATTATTGATACCCCAGGTCATGTAGATTTTATTTCAGAAGTAGAACGGTCATTAAGTGTATTGGATGGTGCAATATTAGTTATATCTGCAGTAGAAGGTATGCAATCACAGACTAGAATATTATTTAATACGTTAAAAGCACTTAAAATTCCAACAATAATATTTATAAATAAGTTAGATAGAGTTGGAGCTGATTATAAAAAAATAATAGGTGAGATAAAAGCCACTATGACTGATAGGATAGTTAATTTGCAAAAGGTTAAGAATGAAGGCTGCAGGGATGTTTCTTTAAGTGATTTATTTAAAGAAAATATAATTGATGATGGTATAATTGATGTTTTATCAGATTTAGATGAGTCTTTTTTAGAGGCGTATGTCGACGGGGTAGAATTTAATGAAGAAGAGATAAGAGAGAAACTTTCATTTTACTCAAGGCAAGGTAGCCTATATACAGTGTTTTGTGGTGCTGCATCAATAGGACTTGGTATTAAAAATCTATTGGATGGGATTTGCGGTTATTTACCATTTTCTCATGGAGACAGCAGTGATAAGTTATCTGGAGTAGTATTTAAAATTGAAAGAATAAATACAAGCGAAAAAAAGGTCTATGTGAGATTATTTCAGGGGAAAATATCGGTAAGAGATACAATCAGCCTGCCTAGTGAGCAGACGGTGGAAAAGGTTAAAAAAATTACTTCGCTGGAAAATGGTAAATTTGTTGAAGTACCGATCATAAAAGCTGGAGACATAGGGATATTATATGGAATTAAGAGTTTTCAAATAGGCGATATTATAGGCGTAGAAAATCACAAAATAAAAAATATATCTATAGCTAAACCAACATTGAAAACTACAATCTCTGCTGTTAATGAAGAAGAGGATAGGAATTTATTTAAGATATTAACACTACTTGCGGAAGAAGATCCTCTATTAGAGATAGGAACAGATGACAATCAGAAAGAGATATATATTAATTTATTTGGGGAAGTTCAAATGGAAATATTAAGTGAGCTTTTAAACGATTCTTATGGAATAAAAGTTCGGTTTTCAGATATCCAAACTATTTATAAAGAAACTCCTAAAGGGGGTGGCACATCTATAATTCGCATGGGGGATGAACTAAATCCTTTCTGGGCAACTGTTGGTTTAAAGATAGAGCCTTTAGAAAGAGGAGAAGGGCTTAGGTATGTTTCTGATGTTTCAACAGGTTCAGTACCAAAATCTTTTCAAAATGCCATTGAGGAGGCAGTGATTAAAACAAGTAAACAAGGATTATTTGGATGGGAAGTCACCGATATAAAAGTTACACTAATTCATGGAGCGTTTAATAGTGTTATGAGTACTCCAGCAGACTTTAGAAATGTAACGCCTATGGTATTTATGGAAGCATTATATGAGGCTAAAACAGATTTGCTAGAACCGCTGCAGGAATTTGAGCTTAGAATCCCTAGAAGCGTTTTAAGTAAAGCAATTTGGGATTTAGAAGTTAGCAGAGCAGTTTTTGAAAGTCCTATTGTAATTGATGAGGAAGTTTATATAAAAGGGCTTATTCCAGCGGAAAATTCAAAAGAATATAAATTAAAAATAGCATCATATACTGGAGGTAAAGGAATGTTTGTAACAAAATTTTATGGTTATCAAAATACAGAGTTTAAACCCCATAAAGTACGTAAGAAAACAACTTATGATCCTCTAAATAAAAAAGAGTATTTACTCCACAAATTAAATGCAATTAGAGATTGATCATAAAAAAGGAGTTCAACGAACTCCTTTTTCTAATTCACAATTTAAAATTTCTCAGCTAGCACTGAGAAATTTTAAATTGATTCTGTAGCTGCGAACAGTGTTCGTCACATATTGTTGTATTAATATCAAATCGTAATATTGACTCAAAAAACTGGCGAATGCTGTTCGCCCCTACAACAACTAGCAATTCCATTGCTAGTAAAAAAACCAATTAGAGAAGTTATTTTGTTAAAAATAATTTCAACCTATGTATCTTAAATAGTTAATTTATTTTTTACTAGCAAGTTTAAATCTTTCGTTTACAGTATCCCAGTTTACTATGTTCCACCAAGCTTCTACGAAGGCTGCTCTTTTGTTTTGATATTTTAAATAATATGCATGCTCCCATACATCTAGAATTAATAAAGGTTTAACTGCCCATTGGGTTAAATCTTGATGTTTTTCTGCAGTTAATATTACTAATTTCTGAAACATGCAATTCCAGCATAGTATAGCCCAACCAGAACCTTCTACTGCAACTGCTGCTGCAGAAAATTCTTTTTTGAAAGTTTCAAAGTTCCCGAAATCTGTATTTATTTGGTTTAATATTTCGTCCTTAGGTTCTCCACCATTAGGAGCCATGTTTTCCCAAAATAACGTATGTAATATATGACCTGCTCCGTGGAAAGCTAATTCTCTTTCGTAGTGTTTAATTAGTGCATAATCACCTGTTTTTCTACATTCCTCAATTTTCATCTCTGCATTATTTAAACCATCTACATAAGTTTTATGATGAAGATCGTGATGTATTCTTAAAGTAGCTTCATCATAATGAGGTTCTAGAGCATTATATGCATATGGTAAATCTGGTAAAGTATGAGCCATTTTATCACCTCTTAAATTATAATTTTAGGCGTTCAAAATAAAATAACTAGTAAAAGATACACTGAATAGTTTATGTCAAACAAGGTATAGTTTGCATTTATAGTTGTATTTATTATTAAATTCTTACAATATAATATGGCAAAATACACTAGCATACTAAGTAGTTATTTCGAAGATGCCCTGTGTTTATTATTACTCTTAGCTTATTTTTTATGCATAACCAATTTTGGCATAAATGATAAGGCGTAGAAGTAGAACTTATACTTTATTTTAAGAAATTTATTAAGTATAAGTTTTGATTTTATTAAATAAAGGAAAAGATGAAAAGAATTTAAAAATCAAAGTCTATTTACCAGGAAATAGAGAAAATAATAATTTATTTTATAAAAAAT
>NZ_DKLM01000087.1 GCF_002455975.1 Clostridium sp. UBA6640 | reverse complement strand
AAATAATTTCAACCTTAATTGTAAATTATGCATTATTTTAAGTTGTGAACTGTGCATTGCGCTTTGAAACACTCAAGGGTGTAATTATATTGGCCTATATATTAACTTTTAAGGTAGCTTGTTCATATATTTTATTAATTTCAAAGATAGATCTAAAAGAATAAATACTTTTTTAAATACACACACTATGATATGAACATAACAATATTTGAATTTAGAAAGAGGGTGTAATTATGAAAAATGATAGCATTATGTGTACTGTTAATGAATGTAAATATCATTACAAGCAAGAGGATTATTGTACATTAAACAAAATAGAAGTTGTAAAACATGAAGGTCATGCTGATTCTGTAAAATGTACAGATTGTGGAAGTTTTCAAAAAGAACACTAATTAATAAACTTACTACTAGGCAATTGAAAATATTATATATGGATAAGGAGATGTTTTTATGAATCATAATTCAAGCATAGGATGTGTAGTAACTGAATGTAAACATCATTGTAAGGATGATAACTATTGTACATTAAATACAATCCAAATTGTTAAACACGAACAAGAAGCTAAAGTAATTGAATGTACTGACTGCGGAAGCTTTGAAAAATAGCATTAGGAAATAAAAAAATAGCACGATAAGTGCTGTTTTTTTATTTTCTTTTAGATACCNNATTCTACTTTATATGATATAATTACCAATAGAATATTGGTAATTTAAATAGGATTAAATTATCAATTTTAACTTTATGTAAAAATTTGATGATTTATCTTAAATATTTACATTAATAATCTAGGATATATACTCTTAAAAATGCATATGTCTTTAAGAGTATACCTTTATATAAAATCTTGTAAATAAAGTATTAAAACAATTCTTATATAAAGTTGGTAATTTTGGCGCTTGTAACTAATTTGTAAACCATAGTAATTGAGATTTATTTATACTAAATGTTGATTGAGGACTATGAAATAAAATAACTGGTTAAAGATATACTAATATTTTTCTATATTTTCTATATTATATAATTAAATAAGTTTTCTTTGCTTAATTATTAAAGAAATTAGATTAGCATACTAGCTAATTACTTTTTGAATATTCTTAAATATGTACAAACTATAAATTAAAGGGAGAGTTGTTATGTTAGAGGTATCATCACGTAGAGCATCTAGACGAAAAAAATCTTCTAAGCTTAGAAGAATAGTTGTAACTATTTTATGTGCTGTTGTATTAGCACTATTTCCATTCACTAATTCTAAAATAAAAAAATATAATGAAGAAAATGGTAAATTAAAGACAGAGATAGAAAAATTAGAAAAAGAAGCTACTGATTTAAAATCTAAAAATGATGAATTAAGCCAGTCTAAAACTGAATTAGAAAATAAAATTAATTCTCTTCCAAAGAGTTCAAATTAAATATTAAGGAGGATGCGTTATGGGGAAAAAGAGTACAGGCTTTAATATAAAAAAAATATTGCTATTATCTTTCATATTATTAACCCTATCTGCTACTATTTTTAGTCACGCAAGAGTTATAATGGCTGTATCTCAAAATAAAAGATTAAACAATAAAATTGAAGAAATAAAAGTTTCTAAAGAAACTCTAACAAAAGAAAATGAAGATTTACAAATTGAAGTACAAAATAAACAAAAAAATTATGAACAAGCACTTTCAAAAGTTAAAATTGCTTATTTAACTTTTGATGATGGTCCTTCTAAGCATACTAGAAATATTTTAGACACCTTGGATAAGTACAAAATTAAGGCTACATTTTTTGTAAATCATAAAGATGGTATGGATGATTTATATAAAGAGATTGTTAATCGTGGGCATGTTTTAGCAAATCATACTTCTTCACATAATTATAAGAAAGTTTATCATTCAAAAGAGAGCTTTGTAGAAGATGTACAAAAACTTGACAATGAACTTAAAAGAATTACAGGAAAAGAACCTTCTAAAATTTTAAGATTCCCAGGTGGTTCAAATAATACAATAAATCTAAACTATAATCATGGTGAAAATTTCATGAAAGAATTAGCTCAGCACATGACTGATTTAGGCTATACCTTCTATGATTGGAATGTAGATTCAATGGATGCAGCTACTTTTAGACAAGACAAAAATATAATTGTTAATAGAGTATTAGAAGATGCTAAATATGTTAAGCATGCCAATATATTAATGCATGATTTAGATCCAAAAGATACTACGCCAGAAGCACTTCCTGAAATAATTGAGGGATTAAAAGCTCAAGGCTTTATATTTGAATCACTAAATCATGAATCACCTAAAGCACAATTTACACAAGTTGTTGAAAAAAAATAATTTAAGCCCCAACATTGGGGCTTTTTAGTTTTGATACTTTTAATTGTTTAATATGTTTTTCAATTCATTTATATGTGTTATAGGAGTTTTGCAATTATAATTTTCGCATACATAAATAGTAGTTTTATTATCTATCATCTCTTTTGAATCTAAAATCATGTTACGTTCTTTTCCTCTTAAGGTTATCAAAGTAAAAGGATTATATTTATTATTTATCTCCTTTAAAATACTATCAATTTCTTCTTTCTTATCTCCTACAATAGTTATTTCTCTTATGCTATATTCCCTATACATATAAGCTATTACTGAAAATAAATAATACATAGGATCTTCCTTTATTTTTCCTCCAAAGACTTTAAAGTTCTTATCTACTATATCTATATATTTATCCTTACCTGTAATATAATAAAGCTTTAAAAGAGCTAATGAGGCTACTCCGTTTCCAGAAGGTATAGCTCCATCATAGATTTCCTTAGGTCTTACAATTAATTCCTCATCATCGCTACCATATAAGAAGAATCCTCCATTTTCTTCATCCCAAAATAGCTCTATCATTTCATCACTTAATTTTATTGCACTTTCTAAATATTCTATTTTAAAAGTACTTTCATAACATTCTATAATAGCCCAAATTAAGAAAGAATAGTCATCAATGATACCTTTGTGTGCTCTATGTTTATCTCTATATCTAGTATACAAGCGTCCTTTTTCATCTATTAAATTATTTAAAATAAAGTTCAATGCTTTTTCACTAAACGCTATATACTCTTTATTCTCTAGTAATCTTCCACCTAAAGCTAATGAAGTTATCATTAGTCCATTCCAAGAAGTCAATATTTTATCATCCTTATGTGGATGAATTCTTTCTTCTCTATAATTAAAAAGCTTTTTTCTTATAACTTCTAATTGTTCTTTGTATGGACTTAATTCTTTTAAATCTGTATTTATAAGATTTGGTATGTTAGCTCCTTCAAAGTTTCCATCAGTTGTTATATCATAAAACCTAGCGTATAAACTAACTTCTTCTTCATTTAATATATTTTCTATCTCCTCTAAACTCCATAAATAGAATTTACCTTCCACTCCTTCGGAATCAGCATCCTCTGCAGAATAAAACCCTCCTTCTGAAGAAGCCATATCCCTTAAAATATAAGTAAATATATTATCTGCTACTTCCTTATAAAGTTCTTTTCCAGTTAATTTATAAGCTTCTGTATAGGCCATGGCTAAAAGAGCATTGTCATATAGCATCTTTTCAAAGTGAGGCACTAGCCATCTTATATCTATAGAATACCTGGCAAAGCCAAATCCCACATGATCAAAAATACCTCCTTTATACATTCCTTCTAAAGTTTTATCTATAATTCTTAGAACTTCCTCATCCTTATTATTTTTATAATATCTTAATAAAAATAATATATAATGAGTAGTTGGAAATTTAGGTTCCTTTCCAAATCCACCATACTCTTCTTCAAAATGTTCTTTCAGCTCTTCTACAGCTTTTTCTATAACCCCTACGCTCAGATCTCCTTCCTCTATATTGCTAGAATTATTTCTCATATAATTCAATAGGTTTTCGCTAGATTGTAATACCCTTTTATTGTCTTCCGTCCATAATTGATTTATGGAATTCAAAATATCAATAATTCCTTTTATACCAAACCTACTTTTTTTAGGAAAATATGTACCTGCAAAAAAAGGCTTTCTATCTGGAGTTGTTACTATATTAAGTGGCCATCCGCCACTACCAGTGTAAGCCTGGCAAAAATTCATATATATACTATCTATATCCGGTCTCTCTTCCCTATCGACCTTTATAGCAACATAATTGTCATTCAATACCTTTGCTACTTCCTCATCCTCAAAAGATTCTCCTTCCATAACATGGCACCAATGACAAGTAGAATAACCTATACTCAAAAATATAGGTTTATTTTCTCTCTCAGCCTTTTCAAAAGCTTCTTCACCCCATGGATACCAGTCTACAGGATTATGTGCATGCTGTAATAGGTATGGTGATTTTTCATTTATCAATCTATTAGATTTTTTACTTTCAGTCATAGGGCATTACCTCCTTATTTTTAGCTAAAATTATTAAAATTAATTGCCTTTTTATTATCTTCAATTTCATCAACTATATTCTTTATACAATAGTATTTAATATTGTATAAATGACTGGTATATAATGTGCATGTATTGCATAATTATGGTATGGTCATACGAAGTGAAGATTATTTATATAATATTGCTATGGAAATGTGAATCTATAATGAAAATATATCAACCAAAAATATTCCATACTTAATAAATGAGAACATTGGCTAATTCATTTTTTAATCTATGTGCTTGTGACTGTAATATTGCTTGAGGCTATGAGAAGACACTGATAAATGTTCGATTTAATTTAGAGCTATACATCCATATTCCCAAAGTCACTGTCTGGCTATCTATATGAGGGGGTGGCAGTAAATGAAACTAACGAAAGCAATTTATAGCTTCACAATGACTCGTTCAAAGAAGGCTATTATACAAAAATACGGCAATACCTTTTGGAATGAATTCAAAAACCGTTCGAAAGTACACCTTTTAGAAATACTCCCAAAGGTTATCGATATTGGTGATAGCATATTTGCCTTTAACTATAATTTTTGTCCAGCCTATATTGCATGGTATAAGGCTTTTATGGAGCTTGGATTGTCCATTGAAGATGCTATGAAAGAAATTTGGATGATGAATGAAAAGCTGATTACCACCATTCCAAGCTGCCTGTTGTCTATGTCAGTTAATGCTTACATTGGTAGCTTTCGTAACAAGGCAGCACAGCACGAGCAAAAACAGAAAGCTGGAGTATTGCACCCTTACGATTGGAAGATTGTTTATCGTGAAATTAGTGATAACACCTTTGAATTGGATATTACTGAATGCGGTATGCTAAAAATGAGCCGTGATTTTGATGCAATGGGAATGTATCCAATGATATGCAGAATGGATTATCTCTTTTCTCACTATATGGGCAACGGTTTTGAACGTACCAAAACTTTAGGTGATGGTGATGACTGCTGCAATTGCCGATATCATATTATAGGTAGTTGTGAATGGTCGCCTGAAAGAGGCTTTAAGGATAGGAAATAACCTCACAAAATAATTATAACTAGCCGTTGATAGTCTTTCTGCTTTAGAGAAAATTTTTCTTTATTTATAAATGAAATCAAATAAAATAAAAGCGAAATAATTATTTCGATGACAAACGCAATCTATTATTATGGTGGCGCTGCATATACAAAAGAAACTAGTTAAATCACTCATAATGCTAATTACAATAATCGTATCGATAAAATATTAAAATCAGAAATCCACTGCTATTCAATTATAAAGAGATGCTAATGAATCAATTATAGTAAGACATTAAAATTATATTAACTTGTAGTTAGCTACAGGTGATGATATTCATCACCTGTAATTTACTTTAATATTTTTACATTCAGAGTACTACATTTTACATATTTAACTATATGCCTCACTTGTAAAACATTCAGTACTATTACTAGCATTAGCCATCACTTATACTGTCCTAATATGTTTCTCTAATTTTATTAGAAGTAGCACTGTTCATCTAGTCATAAAGTTCATCAAACTCCTCCCTAATTACATTGTAATTGAATAACATTAATGCTTAATAAATATACTGAGATTATTATAAATATTATAATAATTCCAATTGAACTCTATCTAATTTTACAAAATTTCTCTAAAAAATAATGGTTATTCTATATTGATTAAAAATCTCAATAGAATAACCACTATTATTTAAATGTTAAACTTATTATTTAATAGTCCTGTCTAAATAATCTAGTATAATTTCTGCTAACTTATCTACATATGGTGGTAATACTAAGGTTTCGTGACCACCTGGTATTTCATAAAATTCTAAATCACCTGATACCATATCATCCCAACACTCTGTTTCAAATAATTTATTATGGTTATCTTCTGCCTTTACAACTAAAGTTGGAGATTTAATTTTCCTTGAAAAGAAAATATAATTGCAATGTGACATTAATTCATTCATTAGAAAATTTCTTAGTTTAAATCTATCACTTATTAATTCTATTTGCCTTTCATTAGATATTTTATGTTTCTTCTCTAAAATTTTTTTATATTTTTCAATAGTATAATTCTTATCCTTTCTCATTATTTTTCTCCAAGAATCTAATAATTTCAATAAAAATTCACATTTTTTTATTGGTTTATAGAATGTATGTTTTACATATGGTTCTTGGTCTATTTCAATTATGGCTCCCATTTTCTCACCTTGAAGTTCAAAAATTTTTGCAATATCTCGTACAAAATATCCTCCGATGCAATAACCTGCTAATATATATGGTCCTTCACTTTGAAATTTCCTTATCTCTTTAATATAATCATTTATCATTTCATAAAAGCTTTCAGGTAGCGGCTCCCTTCCTGTTAACCCATTTGGCTGAATTCCATATACACTATACTTTTCTTCAAGAAGCTTTGCTAAATATCTATAATAAAATATATCTCCATCTGCACCATGTATAATAAATATATTTTTATCACTGGNNTAAATATGTGTTTATATTCATTTTGAGTATTACCATTTTTTGTGATATGTTCAACTAAGTCTGCTACCTTTGTATTAATCATTAGATCTGCAACAGTTACCTCGACATCTAATCTATCCTTTATTTCTTTTACAACTTGAATTATATTAATTGAATTTCCTCCAAGTTCAAAGAAGTCATCATTAACATATATATCGTCTAGATTTAATACATTTTTCCATATTTCAACTATAATATTCTCTTGTAAGCTTCTCGGAAGTATTTTGGTGGCATTATCTTTTTTTGTTTCTATATTTAGCAAGCTATTTTTATCAATCTTCCCATTAATAGTTAATGGTATTCTCGGTACTTTTATAAAATAATTTGGAACCATATACTCTGGTAAAGTCGTTTTTACATATTTTCTTAGTTCTCTTACAGATAACTCTCTATCACT
>NZ_DKLM01000047.1 GCF_002455975.1 Clostridium sp. UBA6640 | reverse complement strand
AACTAAAATTCATTTTAAGAAAACTCCAAAGGCTTTGGTCGTGGAGTTTTAACCATAATTCTTCATCTTTCATTCTTAATTTTTCATTCATAGAAAAGAATTTTCATTGTGGAACCCTATAACTACTCTATCTTATATCTATAACTTTAAAGACTTCTTTTACAGTTATCGCCAATTTAACTTGCTTATTTTCTCCTTCAACCGTTCCGGTGAAATTATAGTTTCCAAGAGTATTTGAGTTTATATAGGTATTATCCCAATTTACTTTAAAATCTTTTGTTGTCCCATCACTCATAATTCCTTGTACTGTAGTAGGAAACGTATATTTATCTCCTCTTCCTATTACATCAGTTAAATCATTAACCTTTTCTAAGTATGGAACTACCTTAACATTCAACACAACACGCTTGTCCATTGCTAATCCTTCATAGCTCTTAATTCCAACTACAGAAGTATCTGCAATACTGTTTGTCCACTTAACCGTAACTTCTTTTTTTCTACCATCCTCTAAAGTCGCAATTACAGTTTTAGGCAATTCAAATGTAGACTTATGTTTTGCTTCTACAGTTTGAGTATCTATGTGACTAATATTAGCATATCCCATATCTGTCTTCAGTTGTTGAAGAACATTATCTCCAACTATACTTGAACCTCCTAAAGCATATATTTCTTTAGCCATCTGAAGCTTAGCATGTTCTAGTGTAGACTTTTCAATAACGCTATTATTAGTTAGTATCAAAGGTGAATTGGTTTGTGCTGCTAGTGCACTTCCTGCTAATGCATCAGGATAATTCATCCCTGTTGCTACATAAGTTTTATCATAATTAAGCTTAGATGCGAAATATTTTAATATTTCAACATTTGTTTCATATCTGTTAGCACCTGAAATTCTTTTAGGATTTTTAAATTCATTCATAACAGAGTTACTTATAACTCCTTCTCCACCAACTATATAACTGATTGGAATATTTTTATCTTTAATAAGTCCTTGAACTTTTTCATCCATTTCATTGGTTTTTGTTAAAAGTATAGGCATAGAAAGCCCTGCTGCTAATGGTGCTATAGATAATGCATCTGAGTAATTTAATCCATAAGCTACCGCAACACCATTTTCAACACCTAATATCTTAGCCACATTAACTGCTGTGTCATATCTATTCTCACCTTTAATTCTTTCAACGTTTTTAACTACAGATTTTAATTCTTCTTCTACTTTATCTGTAATAACACCATTTCCTCCAACGATTATTATCTTATTTGCATTTAATCTCTTAATCTCTTCTAAAACATTTATTGGAACTTCATTGGTTTTTGTTAAAAGTATTGGAGCATTATATTTCTTAGCTAAAGGCGTGGCACTAAGAGCATCAGGATAATCTGCGCCAGTAACTAATACTATGGTATTTGAACCATTAACCCATCCATTTTTAGAAATAGCTATAGCTGTATCATATCTATCCCCTTTATTGTCTGATGGTAATCTATTAGTAATTACTGAAGTAGCTTTTCCTTCAATATTATTGGCATAAGCACTAACCCCATTTAATAAAGTAGTGGATATTAGCGTCCCTATAGTTAAAGCAGCCAGAACTTTAACTCTTCTATTATTAACCATCTAATCATCTCCTTCTAAGTTTACCCTCTATAATTTATATAATATTACATAAACACAAAAAATCCTTTATTTTTCCTTAATTTTATTTTATTTCATTAA
This sequence comes from Clostridium sp. UBA6640, assembly GCF_002455975.1. Taxonomy (GTDB): domain Bacteria; phylum Bacillota; class Clostridia; order Clostridiales; family Clostridiaceae; genus Clostridium_J. The sequence goes on along the minus strand of NZ_DKLM01000047.1, from coordinate 3,040 downwards.
ATTTTCATGATTATTATTAATCTCATATGAATAATATCGATAAACTATCTTAAAAATTAATGTATGTCTGAATATAAGTTACAGTTTGATATATTAATTCACAACTTAGATTAGTGCACAATTCACAATTCACAATTCACAGTTAAGGAAGAAATTATTTTTTTAGAAAAAATAATTTCCTAAAACATATTTTGACTAGCAATGTAATTGCTAATTATTCATGAAAAGTTACCTTGTAACTTCAAGAAATAATCAATTATAAATTTCTCAGTGATAACTGAGAAATATCCACAACTGTGAATTTTGCATTGTGNNATTGTGAATTCAATAGCTTCAGCTATGATACAAAAAAATACTTATTATTTTCATATATATATTAAATTTGGAGCTGTCATATCCGTGTTGCAGGCATTATCCCATTTCCTGCAAACTAATAAATTTCCATAAATTCAAAAAAGGTATTGTTTAAAACAATACCTTTAAAAATTCAATTAATTTCTTTTCTATTTGTGATTCATGCTATATGCATCTATTTCGCTGTTCGCAACATCTACAGCATCTGCAACATTTACAGCATCTAGGCTCACAGCATCTACGCTCACAACATTCATGCTGCTTACGGCACTCACAACATTCACAATGTCTACGGCACTCGCAGCATTCACGATGTCTACGGCACTCACAGCACTCACGGCATTCACAACAACAAATGTGATTGTGTCTATGATTATTACACATAACTACTCCCCCGTTATTTTAATTTTTTTAAACTACTTAAATAACTAATTAAAAATGTGTAGAATATCTTGCACCAAGGAGGCTTGTACAGTCAATAGATCAATATCATCATATTCTGATCATAAAGTATGCACAAACTAAACTAGCATATTAACTAGTTATTTTGAAGCATCTTATATACAATTATTCAATAATATCCTTGAAACTTTATATGATAGCTATCTACAGAAAATTTCTTCTTTTAAATATATTTATCATAAATAGCTTAATTTTATATTTTAAATTTATTTTAATCCTCGCTATATATTATGATATAAATATAGAAATGTTACTTTTAAAAAATAATTAAAGTACTATTAAAGTTTTTATTAAATTTATTTCATTATAATAACCGTTATATTTCTCTTAGTTTTACAAATAGCTACTTCTCAAAGATTAAAAATAAATTAATTAAATAAGGTATTGGCTTTAGCCAATACCTTAAAAGGATCAATTTATAGCCTATCCAACTATTTTATAGACTATAGTTATTTGCTTTTTAAATTATGACAACAATATCAGCTTTACCAGTATCACAAATCAATATTTCATAAGCAATATTTATATTCTCTGATACTACATAAAGAAACATTTCTAACCTTTAAAATATATTTCTAAGGAAATAGTTTCTCTCAAAGAGATATTCAACTGTATCTTAATTCTAGAACCTGTATATAGTCTTATAACATAAATACAGGGGTTATCATGATATAATCCTATTTTAGGAGGAACCTTTAGAAATAGCTAGCCAGTATATTAACTTATTGTGCGTAATACTAAGCCAACATAATTTGTTCATACCCCTACCATGAACTATTATGTTTTCTTATCTCACACAAAATATCCATATCATCTGGAACTAGTTATTTTTAATACCTAAATTTAGCTTCTCAATGATTTTTACTCATTCTATACTGATTCTACCAATCTATTCTTTTGTATTTTATATTTATTAATAATATGATTTATTATAATTTCATCTTAATTACTACTAGTATATTTTTATACATAGGTATACTTCCATCTATATCAAATCTGTTATTTATTCATCTCAGGTATCTAAAAATTCACCAACTAATCTGTTAGTAGCGTATTTTATTTCAGATATCCTATTATCTATAATTAACTAAAATAAATCTATATATATTTGCAATTACTATTGAAACCTTCCTCGTTCCACATCAAATAATCTAATCATTTTTTTATGAATCTAGTCTACTATATTAATAACATAATTAATATCTAAACTATATCCTCTATATATACTATGATTTAAATATATAAATGTTACTTTTTAATCCTTTAAATATAATATATTGCTAATTGAAGAAAGGAATAGCCACTTTAATGGTACTAGTGGAATTTTGCGCAAGTCATATAGTTCAATATGCGAGTAGCACAGCCAGTGATAAACACTTATAAGAATAAAGCAAACCACCCGTTTTACGGGTGGTCCTGATTATCCTTACTAACTTAGTATTTTCTGAATTGTTAAAGTTGCTGCGAAAGCATTTGCATCTACGTTTCCTATGATTAGAGTTTCTATATTGATATTTTTTAATTCTACTACACTTGGTGCTGATATCCGGAATATTGTAGTTCCAGCAACAGAAGCTCCATTTTGATTTGAAGCAGTTGCTCCAACAAGTATTCCATTTACATATAGTCCAGTTACTGGTCTACTTGATGATACATTTATAATATTCCAGCTTGCAAAGTAAGTTCCTGGTTCAAATATAGTAATTACTGAGTCTGGTAATGATATTGCCATACCTTGAGAAATTATTAAATCTTCATTGAATATTATATTATTATTTGGTGCAATACTTTCAGTAGTTGAAGGTAAATTAGCAACCACTGCAATATACGCTCCTGTTGGTGCCGCACCTGTTGCCCCTGTCGCTCCTGTTGCTCCTGTTGGACCTGCTGGTCCTTGTATTCCTTGTGGTCCTTGTGGTCCTTGTGGACCTGTTGCTCCTGTTGCTCCTGTTATTCCTTGTGGTCCTTGTGGTCCCATTGGCCCTGCTGGTCCTGCTACTCCCTGTGGTCCTACTGGTCCTACTGGTCCTGCTGGTCCTTGTAATCCTTGTGGTCCTGTTACACCTTGTGGTCCTTGTGGTCCTATTGGCCCTTGTGGTCCTTGTGGTCCTGTTGCTCCTCTCGCACCTGCTGGTCCCTGTGATCCTGTTGGGCCTACTGGTCCTTGTGGTCCCATTGGTCCAACTGGTCCTTGTTGTCCTGTTGCTCCTTGTGGTCCTGCTGG
>NZ_DKLM01000021.1:8570-8715 GCF_002455975.1 Clostridium sp. UBA6640 | reverse complement strand
AAGTTTGGTATAATATAAATAGATGTTAAATAAGTTGGTTTATTTAATTGTTTGCACTTGTAAAGTTCGTGGCTTTACAGGTGCTTTTACTTTCTTATTAATCCTAGCCTTTAGCTAACAAATCATCAGGATCATATTCCATTTC
>NZ_DKLM01000021.1:0-8449 GCF_002455975.1 Clostridium sp. UBA6640 | reverse complement strand
TAGACCCTCTACGACGTTTTTGTATAAGTTTGGCATTATATAACTCTTGTAAATAACGTTGAATTGTTCTTACGGATTTATTCAAAGCATTAGCTAAATAGCTTTGAGAAGGAAAACAGTGATCTTTGTCTCCATAAGCCATTGATTTTAATAAGCAGTATAATCTAAAAGCACCATTGCTCAAATTAGAGGTAATTGTATCATTTTGGATTATTGTATAGTTTGTCATTATTTATTACCTCCATCAAAAAATCTATCTATTGGAGATGCTTTTCTGTGTTTTTTCTTTAAATCTTCCGTTTCTAATTGTATATATTTTCTAGTAGTTGCTAAACTAGAATGTCCCATGATTCTCTGTAGGGTAAACAACTCCATAATTCCAGCTTTTACTGCATTTGTAGCAAATGTATGTCTAAAAATATACGGTGTACATCTTTTTTTCAATCCTACTTTTTCTCCCAATCGTCTAAAGGATAATATTAAATTTTGTTTTTTAATTTGTCCTCCATATGTGCTTTGGAATAAAAAATCTGATTTATTTTCTATTGCACAATTTACTAATTCCTTTAATAGTTTGCAAGTTTTCGGAGATATAGGTAATTGCCTACTAACTCTAGTTTTAGATACTTCTGCTCTTACATTGATTAAACCTTGCTTTAAATCTACATCATTTATTTTTAATTGCACCATTTCTCCTACCCTTATACCACAGTCCAATATTAATAGCATTGCTGAAAAATCTCTAAACCCTGCATATGTGCTTAAGTCGCAGGCATTAAGCAATTTCTTAACTTCTACATCTGTTAAGGGCTTAATAGTATCTTGTGGCGTTTTAACAAGTTTTAATTTTATATTAATGTTTTCATTAATATAATTATTTTGATGTAGCCATCTTAGGTAACATTTCAATGTTCTTAATCTAATATTTATAGTAAATGGACTATATTCTTTTTCTTGGAGCATAAAATATATATAATTCTTAAAAATATTTACATCTACCGCAACACGGTTTAAATCAGACTGTATATTCTCTTCTACATAATTCCTAAAATAATTTAAATTAATTGTATAATCGTCTAATGTACGTTCTGCAAGCCCTTCAAGCTCTTTATCTGCTATAAAAGCTTCATGTAATTCAATAAAATTATGCATAGATATTCTGTCGTCTATTTCTCGGTGTATTTGCATATCGGTATTTAAGTTAAATTTAATTTTCTTATTACCCATTGATATTCCTCACTTTCATGCATATTGTAGTGAGAAAATTTATATAACTTCTGCAATACGGTTTATTAAATTAAAAAAAGGGCTAGATTAATACATAACGTATTATCTAAACCCTTGATACTTCTAAAATTGGCGGGAATATGTGAGAATCGAACTCACCCGTCGTGGTCTTAGCACGGCAACACGGTTTTGAAGACCGGCAGGCACACCAGCACCTATCTACTCCCTTGTATTATGTTTTAAAGTAGAACACATATGAAATTGTAACACATATATTTTCACATTTCAACAATTTTCTGATTTTAATATAGTATTTTCTATTATAATTTTAAATAGACTATATTTGATATTAATATAGTAATCTATCATTCTCTACTCGCTTTGTAAATTTTATACTATCTAAATGTTCAAGTATAGCTACAGCATATTTTCTATTGGTTTCTAGAAGTTCTCTTGAAGTGGAAGCATTTATTGCTCCATTCTTTTCTATATATTCCTTAATCATAATTTTAGCATTCTCATAATTATCTTTTGTCAATACACATTCTTCGCTAAGCTTTACTAAAATTTCTTGATCTAATAATGATTCATATACCATTTTAAAAGTATTTTTATCTTTTTCTTCATTAGCTAACTCATTATATTTAGGGCAATTATATTTAGACTTCTCATATTCTGAAATAATATATTTTCTTATTCTCTCTTGTTCTTTATTATACTTAATATGAAAATCATATATGGAAATCAACTTTGAACTTACTTTTATTATTTTTCTTTCTTCTAAAAGTTGCAATATTTCATCATAATTCTTCTGCTTTAATGATTTTCCAAATATTTTATTTTTTATTTCTTCTTTAGACATTCCAAATTTTAATGGATTTTCTTTATGATATTCTACCAATAACCTTTCAATTTCAATTATTTTATCCTTCAAAAAATCTTTATGAATATATATATTGCTTTCTGAAGAAATTAATTTTATTACTAATCCTTCTTTTATAAGAGCTTCCAGTTTCTCATCTATATTTTCTAAATTTTTACCTAAACCTTTAATAATAGCTGTCATATCAGGATACTGCACGCTTAAATTATAAACAGCATTTTCTAATATGCTTTCTGTTCTCCCACTTTCTTTCAACTTTAATTGCTCAAGGTACTTTTTATCAAACCTCTTAGCTTTTTTAGCTACTGGCTCAATAATGCTACCACCTGCAATAGTGTACATAGGAGAATAATTTCTTATAACATATCTATCATTTCGTTGTGCTGTTATAGGTTTTTCCAATCTTAACTGTACATAAGCATTTTCACCTGGTTCGATTTCTTCCTTATCTAATATTACAACTCTACATAATACCTCCTCGGTACCATAATATAATCGAACCCTTTGCCTATTCACTAAAGTTCTATCAGCACTTTTTAAATAATAAAGATTACAATCTATAGTGCTGGAAGGCTCCATCATATTTTCTTTTGCAATTACATACCCTCTTTGAACTTCATTTAATTTGACATTAGCTAAATTAAGAGCGCATCTTTGACCTGCCTCTCCAAATTCACAACTTTCACCATGAATTTTAATTCCTCTAACCTTGGTAGTTATTTTTGATGGATATACTTCTATTGTATCTCCTACATTTACTCTACCACTAATTATAGTGCCAGTAACAACAGTTCCGAATCCTTTAATAGTAAAGACTCTATCTATTGGTAATCTAAAGTGTCCTTCTGTATCTTTAGCTTCTACCTCATCTGTCATAATTTCTATATCTTTTATAAGTTCCTCAAAACCTGTCTTAGTTTTTGAAGATACTGCATGTATTGGAGCATCTTCAAGGAAAGTTCCGCTAAACTCCTCTTTGATGTCTAACTTAATCATATCAATCCATTCTTCATCCACTAGATCTGCTTTAGTAAGTACTATTATTCCTCTTTTCACATTTAATAATTGAAGTATTTCAAAGTGTTCTCTAGTTTGAGGCATTATACCTTCATCAGCAGCAATAACTAGTAAAACTACATCTATGCTACTTATACCTGCTAACATGTTTTTTACAAATTTTTCATGACCAGGCACATCAATTATTCCAGCTCTTTTTCCTGAAGGTAAATCAAAATATGTAAAACCTAAGTTTATTGAAATTCCTCTATCTTTTTCTTCTTTTAAAGTATCTGTTTCTCTTCCTGTTAAAGCTTTAATTAAGGTAGTTTTACCATGATCAATATGACCAGCTGTGCCTATAATAATATGCTTCATAAAACATTCATCCTTTCAATTAGATAATTTCATATGCATGTGTATTATCTAAAAAGCCAATGCAAAACTCAATTAATATACAGTTACAATGCACGCTTCGATAAAAATTATTTTCTTATTTAAAATTCATATTTGAAAATGCTTTTGCAATTATGTCGAAATCTTTTTCAAATATAGTTCTTACATCTAAAATAAGTTCATCATTGAATATTCTTGTTATTATTGGCGTTTCATTATATCTAAGTTTTTGTTCCATCTCATTAGTTGAAAAGACTTTACTTTTAACTTTTATAACATAGGTTTCTATTTTTTCTGTAGGCATAGAACCTCCACCTACCATAGAAGTATCTAACGTTACAGTAAAATTGAAATCCTTAGTATTACTAGAAAGTTTTTTCTTAAATTTCATAGCCTTTTTCTTCATATCTTCTTTTGAAGCCAAAATCATATTTAGGCTTGGAATATTTTCTATAGCTGATTTTTCATCTAAATAATACTTAAGAGTACCCTCTAATGCTGCTAATGTCATTTTATCAATTCTTAACGCACGAGTTAATTGATTTTTTTTCATGAGATCTACATATTTTTTCTTTCCTACTATAATTCCAGCTTGAGGACCGCCTAACATTTTGTCTCCACTAAAAGTTATTATGTCAACACCTTTTTTTATACTTTCTTGTACTGTAGGCTCATAGGTAAATCCATATTTAGAAAAGTCTATTAAAACTCCACTTCCTATATCTTCTACTACCGGAATATCCATATCATTACCTAATTTTACTAGACTCTCAGCGTCAACTTCCTCAGTAAATCCATAAATTTTAAAATTGGAAGTATGTACTTTTAACAATAATCCTGTATTTTCATTTATATTATCTTCATAATCATATAAATGAGTCCTATTTGTAGTACCCACTTCCATAAGTTTAGCTCCACTAAATTTCATAACTTCAGGTACCCTAAAAGATCCACCTATTTCTACAAGTTGCCCTCTTGATACTATAGCTTCTTTATCTTTACATAATGTATCCAAAACAAGCATTATTGCTGCAGCATTATTGTTTACCACCATAGCAGCTTCTGCCCCTGTAATTTTAGTTATAAGCTCTTCTATATGACTATATCTTGAACCTCTTTTGCCACTATTTATGTCATACTCTAAATTATTGTAACTACTAGCTACCTCGATAGCATTTTTTATGGCACCATCACTTAAAAGTGAACGTCCTAAATTAGTGTGTATAACTGTGCCTGTAGCATTTATAACCTTTTTTAAATTAGGCTTTTTCTTGTCATTTAAAAGTTTAATTGCATAATTTAAAATCTCTTCTCTTTCAAAACTATGAATTTTCTCTTCTAATATATATCTTCTATATAAATCTATTGATTCTCTAAGAGAATCCACAACAATTGTTCTTCCTGTAATATTCAGCTCTCTTAATATTAAATTTTCTTTTAAAAGTTCGTCTATTTTAGGCAATTGCCTCAATAACTCTTTATCCATATTACTTCTCCTATACCATAACAAATTTATTCTACAATAATATACTTCTCCTGTAGACTAATTACTTCTCCTATTATGGCAGATTTTAATTCTAACTTGTCTAATTTCTCCATAATTTTTATACTTTCTTCTTTAGTTGTAGAAATTAATAGTCCACCTGAAGTCTGTGGGTCAAATAATAAATCTTCCATCCATAATTCAACATTTTTCAATTCATATTTCCCATCCAAATAATTTCTATTATTATAGCTACCTGCTGGAACTAAGCCCATCATTGCATATTCTTTAATACCTTCAATTATAGGTAATTTATCTTTATATAATTTAAAAGTCACATTAGATGCACTTGCCATTTCGTAGCCATGTCCCATTATGCTAAATCCAGTTACATCTGTGCAAGCACTAACATAATGCTCTGTTATGATTTCACCTGCATATTTGTTTAAGGTACTCATAACTTTAACACCTTCACTATAAGCTTCTTTTGAAGCCATATCTGCTTTTATCGCAGTAGTGAGTATCCCTGTTCCTAAAGGCTTAGTTAGTATTAATACTTCACCTTCTTTAGATCCATAATTTTTAAGAACCTTATCAGGATGTACTATTCCCATTACCGAAAGTCCATATTTAGGTTCATCATCAGAAACACTATGACCTCCTATTACCACAGCTCCAGCCTCTATAACTTTATCTGCTCCACCTTTTAATATCTCACCTAGAATCTCTATATTAAGGCAATTTGGAAAACAAACTATATTTAGTGCAACAGTAGGCTTTCCACCCATAGCATAAACATCACTTAGTGAATTGGCGGCAGCTATTTGCCCAAAAGTATAAGGATCATCCACTACTGGAGTGAAAAAGTCTAAGGTTTGAATAGTTGCCAAATCATCACTTAATTTATAAACTGCGGCATCATCTGATGTTTCTATGCCGACAATTAAATTATCATTGTGCATTTTAGGCAATTTGTTTAATATTTTTGAAAGGGTCTCCGGCCCTATTTTAGCTGCTCATCCTGACGTTTTTGAAAGTTCTGTCAATCTCTTTTCCATGTTAAACCCTCCTGCCTATAAATTTCTATAGGGATACATGTAAAAACTTAAAATATACTATAAAAAATAAATCTCCTATAAAAATAGCTTAACTTCTTAGAAATTAAGGATTAATAATTAAAAATGAAAAATTNNATGTATAAGTTAAATTCCCATTATGGAACCCTATAATAATCTACTAAGATTATTTTTTAAAATTTTGATAAGATTTCAACGTAATCATTTTATAATAATCCCTATCTAATGTCCACCTTATCTCTAAATTTATCAATAGTCTTCTCACCTATACCATCTACATTTGTGAGCTCCTCTATGGACTTAAATCCATTATTAGCATTTCTATATTCAATAATTGCTTTAGCTTTCGAGATCCCTATACCTGACAATTGGGTTAGTTCTTCAATAGTAGCCTTATTTATATTAATTTTTGAAGAACTATTAGAAGAATTACCTATACTATTTGAGCTAACTATACTAGAATCCCCCTCTTTATCATCTTTTCCATATATAACTATACAATCCTCATCATTTAACGTTTTTGAAAAATGTACTCTATTAGTATCTGCCTCTTCTGTTAATCCTCCTGCCATAGTTATTAAATCTCTTATTCTACTTCCTTTTTTTAAAGTATATTCCCTTGGATATTTTATTTTACCTTTAATATCTACTACTATAACTTCTTCATCGAATATTGAGTTCCTCTCTTCTTCATTACTTATATCCTTAGTCTCTATAAATATATCCTCATAAGCCTCTTTACTATTATTTCTAGTTATTAAATATCCACTAATAAGAAATACTATAGCTAACACTAATATACAAATAGAACCAATAATTTTTTCTTTATCTTTCATGAAATACTCTCCTTTCTATTTTGAGTATTTCCATATTCTATAAATATCTATCGATATTTATTAAATTTTTTGATATAATTGTAGCTATCATATTAAAATTACTAGGAGGAAGACATGAAAAAAGTAATTGCAAGTTTATTATTAGTAAGTACTCTTTCATTTTGCAATTTTAAATACATATTTGCAGCACCAACAGCTCCTGATCCTAGCGCTGCAGGAATGGTAGTGCTTGATGCAACTACTGGTGAGGTTCTATTTGAAAAAAACAAGGATGTTAGATATCCCCCTGCATCACCAACGAAACTGATGACTGCACTATTAACTTTAGAAAATTGCAATTTAGATGAAAAAGTTACAGTAGGAGCTACACCTCCAACTATAGAAGGCTCTAGAATATACATAGACCAAGGAGAAGTGCTTACAGTTAGACAATTATTATATTCTTTAATTATGGTTTCCGCTAATGATTGTGCACAAGCTTTAGCAGAACATATAGGTGGAACTCAGGAAAATTTTTCAAAAATGATGAATGAAAGAGCAGTGGAATTAGGTTGTAAAAATACTAATTTTACAAATCCTCATGGATTATATGAGCCAAATCATAGAACTACTGCTTATGATTTAGCATTAGTGGAAAAAGAGCTTTTAAAGAATCCTGAGTATATTAAGATTTCAAAGACAAAAACTTTATTTTTAGACCCTACAAATAAATATAAGGAAAAAAGGCCACTATGGAATGATAATAGGCTTTTACATGATTATGAAGACTATTATTATGAACCATGTATAGCAGCTAAAACAGGCTATACTGACGAATCTTTACATTCCTTTGTAGCTTCTGCAGAAAAAGGAAGTGAAAAATATATAGTTTCTCTTCTATATGATCCTTATAAGACTTATTTTAAAGATAGTAGAGATATATTTGAATGGGCTTTTAATAATTTCGATACAATAAAACTTTATAGTAAAGATGATTTAATAACTTCTTATGAAGCTGAGGATGGTACCGTAATTCCTCTACTAGCCTCAAATGATGAGTTTTACACTAAAGATTTATCTGTAAAAGAAGAACCTCAAATTTCTTTTAATATAGATAACCTTGATAAAAAGTCATTTTTAAAAGGTCAGTTAATAGCTACTGCTACAATGAAATATAATAATAAGATAAGTGAAATTAAACTTATTAGTGGAACAGATTATACACCTAAAAGGTTTCCTGTAGCTGCTAAAATTATAAAAAATAATGAGAGAACTATAAAAATTACTTTAGTTATTGGGTTTATACTATTATTAGTATTAATAGTACTAATAATAAGGGGAATAAATTTAAGAAAAAAAAGACGTAGAAGATTAAATAAATTAAGAGGAAGACACTAAAGTTTAAAGATTAATAATAAAAATTTTTATTATTAAAGTTAAGATTATGTATATGCATAGGTGAACTTCTATTGAGTAACCCCATATATAGATGTACCACTTCTAAATTTGATCTATCCCTGAAAGTAATTAACATTTATCGGTATTGATACCAATACTACTAAATTCACAATTC
>NZ_DKLM01000079.1 GCF_002455975.1 Clostridium sp. UBA6640 | reverse complement strand
TTGTGCATTGTGCACTAATCTAAGTTGTGAATTAATATATCAAACTGTAACTTATATTCAGCCATACATTAAATTTTAGAGTAGTTTATCTATATGATGTAACTAAAGTGTAAAAATTTGACTTAACAGGAGGAGAAAATTTTGAATAAATACATAGAATTTAAAGATGTAAAGAAAACTTATAAATCTGGAGAAGTAGAGATCAAAGCTGTAGATGGAGTTAATTTTTCTATAGATAAGGGCGAATTTGTTGTAGTTGTAGGCCCTAGTGGAGCAGGAAAAAGTACTGTACTTAATATACTAGGGGGTATGGATTCTCCTAGTGAAGGACAAATAATGGTAGATGGCAATGAAATAAGCAAATATAATGATAAACAATTAACTACTTATAGGAGATATGACATAGGATTCGTATTTCAGTTCTATAATTTAGTTCAAAACCTTAATACTATTGAAAATATAGAATTAGCCACTCAAATATGTAAGAATCCTCTAGATCCAGAAGAAGTACTTAAAGAGGTAGGGCTTGAAGATAGAAGAAATAATTTCCCTTCTCAACTATCAGGAGGAGAGCAACAAAGGGTTTCTATAGCCAGAGCAATTGCTAAAAATCCTAAAATATTATTATGTGATGAGCCTACTGGAGCTTTAGATTATTCTACAGGAAAATCTATATTAAAGTTATTAAAAGATACTTGTAGAAAACAAAACATGACAGTAATAGTTATTACTCATAATTTGGCAATTGCATCTATGGCAGATAAAGTTATTAAAGTTAAAAATGGTAAGGTTGACAGTGTATCCATTAATAGCAATCCGATGGCTGTAGAAAGGATTGAATGGTAACAATGAGAAATGCACTTACAAAAAATATATTAAGAGAAATAACAAAATCTAAATCGCGATTTCTTTCCATATTAATTATCGTAGCAATAGGTGTAGCTTTTTTTGCAGGAGTTAGAGCTACAAGTCCTGAAATGAAGTTTACAGTAAATAAATATTTAGATGATAATAATACTGCAGATTTGACTATACAATCTTTAAATGGTTTTAAACAATCAGATATAGATAAAGTTAAAAAAATTGTAGGAGTGTCTGAAATTTATGAAGGATATAGTTTTGATGCTTTAGCTATAAATGATGATAGTGAAAAAGCAATAAAGGTACATTCCCTAAAGATAGGAGAGAAATCTGTTAATAATCCTGTATTAGTTGAAGGAGCTATGCCAACTAATGAAGGTGAAGCAGTTACAGAAAAAGCATATCTTGAAGAAGAAAACTTAAAAATAGGAGATTATATTAAAATTAAAACTGTTAATGGAAGTAAGGATTTTAAAATAACCGGTATTGTTAATAGTCCATTATACATAAATACATATCAAAGAGGGGCAAATTCCTTAGGCAATGGTTCAACTAGTGGATTTTTTCAAATAGGCGAAAAATCTGCAAAGGAATTAGCACTTCCTAAAATTCCTGAAATTCCAGGGATAAAAATAGAAGATATATACACTGAATTATCTATTATAGTTGATGGTGCTAAGTCAAAAAATACTTTTTTAGATGAGTATAAAGATTTAGTTAATGAAGTAAAGGAAAAAATAGAAGCTATAGATGAGAATTGGTATATTAAAACTAGAGATAACAATGAAGGAATTAGAGGATTTCAAGATGATTCCGATAGAATAAAAGCTATAGGAACTACTTTCCCACTAATCTTTTTCTTAGTAGCTACCCTTGTATGTCTTACAACCATGACGAGAATGGTTGAAGAACATAGAACTCAGATAGGAACTTTAAAAGCTTTAGGATATAGCAAATTTTCTATAGTCTCTCAATACTTTATTTATGCTTTTACAGCAAGTGTTATAGGTAGTATTATAGGAGTAATTTTAGGATTTAAAATTTTCCCACTTCTTATTTTTAATGCTTATAGAATAATGTATACAATTCCTCCGGTGGCAGGTAATTTTCATATTGATTTAGCAATAACCTCAGCGTTGGTAGCTATTTTCTGTACTACACTTGCGGCAGTGGGTGCTTCTATAAAAGAGTTGGTAGTAGTGCCAGCAATACTTATGAGACCTAAGGCGCCAAAGGCAGGTAAAAGAATATTACTAGAAAGAATAAAATTTATTTGGAAGAGAATGTCCTTTACAGAAAAGGTTACTGCAAGAAATATCTTTAGATATAAGAAAAGATTTTTTATGACAGTAATAGGGGTAGCTGGCTGTACTGCTCTTCTTATTACAGCTTTTGGATTAAAAGATTCCATAATTGCAGTAACAGAAAAACAGTTTGGAGAAATTTACACTTATGATTTAAAAGGATATTTAAGAGAGGGCATTCAAGAAGATAGAGAATATTTATTTATGGATGAACTTAAAGACTATGATGAAATAGAAGATTCACTTTTATCCTTTGAAAAAAACATAAAGGTTAAAAATAATAATGAAGAGAATTCTGGTGTTGAAGGATATATATTAATTCCTAAAGATGTAGATAGACTTAGTGAATTTATTAAATTAAGAGAAGATAATGGCAAAATAGATATTGGTGATAATGGAGTAGTAATTACTAAAAAACTCTCAAAGCTATTAAGTATCAAAAAAGGAGATAATATTGAAATTTCATTAGGTGACAAAACTGTAAATGCACAAGTAAATTATATTACAGAGCATTATACTGGTCACTATGTTTATATGTCTCCTAAATATTATGAGAAGTTATTTAAAGATAAGATTTATTATAATGCCTTTTCTTCTAAGACGCAGAAAATAAATAAGGATCAAGAAGATAAATTATCTGAGGAGATGATGAAAAATCCTAAAATAGCTACTATTAATTTTACTACAAGTATAAGTGATAGTTTTAAAAAAACTATGGATAGTGTAGACTCAGTTATATTAGTTTTAATAGCTTCAGCAGCTTCTCTTGCCTTTGTTGTAATGTACAACTTAACAAATATAAATATAGGCGAAAGAATGAGGGAGCTTGCAACCATAAAGGTTTTAGGTTTTTATGATAAAGAAGTAGCAGGATATGTTTATAGAGAAAATATTATATTATCAATAATAGGAACTTTAGTTGGGTTAATATTAGGTACGCTTCTTCATAAATATGTACTCACAACAACAGAAACTGATATGGTAATGTTTTCGCGTGAAATTAAAACTATGAGTTTTATATACTCATCTATATTAACTATAGTATTTTCAAGCTTAGTAAATATAGTTATGTATAAAAAATTAAAGAAGATTAATATGGTAGAATCGCTAAAGAGCGCGGAATAAGAATATATTAATTATTTATAGAAAGTACTAAGGCATTTATTTTATATAATAAATTTCTTAGTACTTTTTCTTATAGCAAACTTAATTTAAAATCAATATTTGCATTTAGAAATCTTTAATTTTATTTTTTTACATAAAGTTATAAGTAAGTAAAATTCAAAAAAATTACATAAATTTTTAATGTTTTATTAATTATTATAGAATGTTTTTAAAAAAATAGGAAATAAATGAAAAAACGAGAAAATGAATGGTATACAAAAATAATTAGATACAGTATTAATTTTTAGAGCATTTTGAGCAAAAGATTTACTTTACATATATTGGAATAAATGGTAGCATTTCAATATATTACTACCAAAATTATTACTAAGTTTAAGGAGCTATTTATATGAAAATAAAGTTTTTGAGTAAAGACGATATGAAGCTTTTAAAAAGAGCATTTGCTTATGTAAAACCATATAAGCTTAAACTTTTGCTATTCTTTATATGCATTTCATCAAGTATAATTTTTGGCTTAATAGATCCATATATATATGGGGTTCTAATTGCTAGCCTACCGCAAGGTAATGTATATATTTTAGCTAAATGCATGGTACTTTTATCAATCATATATCTATTGCAATTAGTCATTATGCATTTTTATTCATATATTGAAACTTACCTCAATAATAATATTGTAAAAGACTTAAAATGTGATATGTATGATAAAATATTGAATCTTCCGGTGAAAGCTTTCGATGAAACGCCTGTAGGAGAATTTATATCTAGGCTTCACAATGATGCAGAAGCACTTAGTAGCATAATAACATTTCAAGTTGTAAATGCCATAATGGATATTTTAAAGGCTATAGTAATAGGTTTTGCTGTATTTAAAATTAATGTGAGACTTGCTCTTATAGTTATAGCTTGCTTTCCTTTTTCTTACTATATATTTGTAAAGTATGGCAAAAAACTCAAGAAAAAGAATATGGAGCTAAAAAATATAGCAGATGATTATTTTAGCAGTGTAGAGCAATCATTTCAGGGAATTAGGGAAGTAAAATGCCTTGGAATAAAAAAACATAATTTCATACAATTTAACAATATTTCTAATGATTTTAAACAAAAGGGAATAGAAATGGCTCTTATAAATATAGTGGCACATGATTTAGCTGGTTTTATAAATATTATCTCTTCAGTTTTAGTTATGAGTATAGGAGGGTATTTTGTTATAAATAAAATATTACCTCTTGAACTTTTTATAGCATTTTCATCCTATTCAAAGCAATTCTCTTGCTCTCTTATGAACATTACAAAAATGAATGCAACAATACAACAAGCAATAACATCTTTAGAAAGAATCTTTGGGATTATGGACAATTTAAGTTATTCTAATGAATGCTTCGGAGAGAAATCAATAATGGAAATTGAAGGAAATATACAATTTACCAATGTTTCTTTTAGTTATGGTGAAGATGGAGAAGTACTTAAGGATATAAACTTTCAAGTTATGGGAAATAAAAAACTGGCAATAGTAGGGAAAAGTGGGGCTGGAAAAAGCACTATTTTAAATTTACTTTTAAGGCTTTATGATTGTGACTATGGAGATATAACTATAGATAATATAGATGTTAATGAGTTTGATGAAAAGTCTTTAAGAAGTCATATATCAGTTATAAGACAAGATCCTTTTTTGTTCAATATATCAATAATGGAAAATATAAAAATAGCAAATCCAAATGCTACTGAAGAAGAAGTTTACGATGCTTGCAGATCAGCATATATACATGATTTTATAATGTCTCTTCCTAGTAAATACGACTCTATAGTTGGAGAAAATGGAGTGAATTTATCCGGAGGGCAGAGACAAAGGATTGCTATAGCTAGAGGACTTATAAAGAAATCTAAAATAATATTATTTGATGAAGCGACTTCCGCTTTAGATAATGAATCTCAATATTTTATAAAACAGTCTTTAAATTTAATATCAAAGAAACATACCATAATAATAATAGCTCATAGATTATCTACAATAATAGATGCTGATGAAATAGTAGTTATTGATAGTGGGAGAATTGTTGGACAAGGTTCCCATAGTGATTTAATAAAAGATAATGTCATTTACAAAAATCTTTATGAAGCAGATATGGAAATTTTAAATATACCACAAGAAGTTGGATAAGATTAAAAATGTTCAATATAACAAATGTATATATAAAATAATAAATATTTAGGAGTGATAAAATGAGTAGTTCAGCAATTAAAATGGGTACATTAGCTGAAGCATGGCATGGTATAGATGGACGAGCTAGAAATATAACATTTTCTATTACAGAGGATTGTAATTTAGCCTGTAAATATTGCTATATGACTGGTAAAAACAATTTTAAGAAAATGTCCTTTGAAACAGCAAAAAAAGCTGTAGATTATATTCTTAATGATAGAGAATTTTTTAAGGGTGAATCTATAATATGGGAGTTTATAGGTGGAGAACCTTTCTTAGAAATAGATTTAATAGATAAAGTATCTGATTATATCAAGCAGCAAATGTTTTTATTAAATCATCCTTGGTTCAATTCTTATAGATTTAGTTTTTCAACAAATGGCTTATTATATGATTCTCCAAAAGTACAAAAATATATGGAGAAGAATAAAAGACATGTATCAATAGGAATAAGTGTAGACGGAAATAAGTTAAAGCATGATATGCAAAGGGTATTTCCTGATGGAAGTGGCTCTTATGATGAAGTTGTAAAAAAGGTGCCATTATGGCTTGAACAATTTCCAGAAGCACAAAGCAAAGCTACTTTTGCCCATGATGATTTGCCTTATATAAAAGATAGTGTAATAAGCCTTTGGAATCTAGGAATAAAAAGTGTTGCTGCAAATGTAGTTTTTGAGGACGTTTGGCATAAAGGAGATGACGAGATATTTGAATCTCAGCTTAGAGAATTAGCGGATTATATACTAGATAATAAACTTTGGGAAGATTATTCAGTAAGATTCTTTGACCCGAATATTGGATTCCCATTAACAGAGGAACTGAAAAATTCAAATTTTTGTGGTGCAGGAAAAATGACAGCTATAAGTACAGATGGAAAAATATATCCTTGCGTAAGATTTGTAGATTTTACTTTAAATAATAAAAAGGGCTTGTCAATAGGACACGTAGATACAGGTATAAATGCTGATAAATTAAGACCTTTTAGTGTATTATCTTTAAAATCTCAAAGTCCTAATGAATGTGTAGAATGTGATGTTGCTACAGGTTGTGCATGGTGTACAGGTTTTAACTACGATGCTGCTGATACAGATACTGTTTATCAGAGAGCAACTTTCCAATGTAAAATGCATAAGGCAAATGTAAGAGCAAATAAATATTTCTGGAGTAAGTTTGAAGAGGTTACTGGTCTTGAATCAGAGCGAAAAAAATTTGAGAGAGCTAATGATAAGTTGAATCAACATAAATATCTTCAAATTATAGCTTCAGATAATATAACGCCTCATTGCACATATAGAAATACTAAAAATACTAATAATGTAATTTCTGATGAAACTTTAAAAAAGGCATTAGAATTTGCGGAAAATAATGATTTCATGCCTGTTATGTTAGGCACATATAAAGATATAATAAAAGATTCTATATCTATAGTAGATAGTAAAGGGGACTTTTCTAAGGGATATTCTATAAAAGTTTATGACAATACTATTGATGGGCTAGAAAACGCAGGAGGAATGTGCATTTTACTTATAAATAAGGAAAATTTAAATAATATTTTGGAATATGTTTCAAAACTTTATGATAAACATTCAAGAGTAAACGTAATATTGGAAGATATTGAAAGTTGGAATGATTTAAATGTACAAGCCTATAAAATGCAACTTGAAAAACTTAAGAATTTTGCAGCTGATACCTATAGAAAGGCTAAGCCGCTTCATTTAAATATATTAACAGATAGAATAGAGCAAACTTCGATGAGCAACTGTGATGCAGGAAATACAACTTTTGCATTGGCACCAAATGGAAAAATATATATATGCCCAGCCTTTTACTTTGATAATCCAGAAAACTATATTGGAGATTTAGACAGTGGAATAAAAATAAAAAATCCTCATCTTATGGAATTTGAGACCGCTGGAATATGCCATGAATGTGATGCATATCAATGTAGAAGATGTAAATTTTTAAATAAAAAATTGACTAATGAATACAACATTCCATCTGAGATCCAATGTGTAGTAAGTCACTTAGAAAGAAACTCTTCAAGAGAGCTTCAAGAAATACTTATAAATGAAGAGTTTATGAAGCCTAATAATATTATAAATAAGATAAATTATCTTGATCCATTGGAAAAAGTATTAAGTATGAGAGGAGAATAATAATGTACACTGAAAAAGTTGGAGCTGTGACAGAAAATGAGAAGAAAGAAATTTTAATATTAAATGAAAGAAAATCTTCGTTGAAGGAGCTTTTATTAACTTTAGATTCTCCTATGCTAACCTTAGAAGAAAAGGATAGTATGTATAAAAAAATAGTTGAGGATATGGAGGAAGTATCCTTAAAATATAGAGAATGGTGGACAGAAAAGAGTAGCAAATATAATTGGAAGTATAGTGAAAATGGAGACTGGAGCATTAATTTTCATACTAATGAAATATTTCTCATAGAAGAAGAATGCGCTTGTACAAAGCAGGGATAATATATTTATAATTTGAAAGGAGGTGAATTTATGAAACATTTATTTGATGAAAGTTTAACAACCACATATGTAGCAGGTTGTTCATCATGTGGAACCCAATGTGCTGAAGAATGTGGCTATGGATGTAGTGGAAGCTGTAAAGGACATTGTGATTGGAGTTGTGCAGATCGTTGTATGGCTGGACCTGGACCATACTAATATAATTTTTAAATGTTACTAAGCTATACTATTAAACTTTACACAAATTTAAATTTATCAGTTCACAGAGATAGGGGAGCAGGATAGAAAGTTTTCCTCTCGTTTGCCTAATTTAGAGTCCATTTATAATTTAAAAAGAGGTGAATTATTATGAAACATTTATTTGATGAAAGTTTGACAACGACATATGTAGCAACTTCTGCATCATGCGGAACCCAGTGTGCTGCATCATGTAGCTATGGATGTGATAGAACCTGTAAAGGACATTGTGATTGGAATTGTGCAGATCGTTGCATGGCTGGACCTGGAATGTCCTAATAAAATTTAAAAATATTATTAAATTAGACTATTGAATTTTATACAAATTTAAATTTATTAATTTGCAGAGATGGGGGGAGCAGGAAAGAAATTCTTGCTCTCTTTTATTTTATAAAAGCAGTAAAAACTAATAGTATAGAACATTATTATTAATATATTTAATTTTCATATGTTTTTTCACATTAAATAATATCCCGCAAATTGAAAAAACTGTTGTAAAATATGAAATAAATTTTCTCAGAATTGGAAGGTTAAAAAATTGAAGTTAATACTAGCGAATTTGTTATTGCTCCTAATGGGTTTATAGGTTGCGAACTATGAATTCAACAGTTTATCCAATAGTCATAGAGTCTTAATATTTTTTCTTTTTGTGCATATTTATAGTCTAAAATAAAAATCTAATGCCTTGTAGAAAAGAGAAACTAAAATACTAACAGAGTGGAAAAAGTATTTTTAAGAGTATAATAAGTACATTATTATGCTATTTCTAAAGGTAGAATATACTAGGAAGGTATGTGATAGCTATTTGTAGAATTATTGAAGAGAGTAATTAGGACAAGTATCTTAGTATGTTATTAAAATGGAGGATATTATATATGGAAAAAGAAGAATATGTAGAAGTAATAAAAGAATTGAGAGCTATGATTAAATCAGGAAAATACACAAAGTGTCCATGTCCTAAAGTTAAATGTGAGTGGCATGGAAATTGTTTTGAATGTGTAATGATACATAGAGTTAATCAAGATCATGTTCCAAATTGTATGCAGCCAATGCTTAGAAATAAAATTAAAGAGCTTGCTAAAGTAGCTGAAATGATTACTGAGCCAAAACCACTAACACCTGGAGAGTATTGGGATTACGTAAATGAAGTTTGTCCTAAAGAGAATGAAAAACAATAAAATATAGAGGAAGGAAAATGCTATGATTATAGATCACCTAAACAGATATGTATCAGATGTGGATAAATTTATATTATTTTATGAAGATGCACTTGATTATAAGTTGATTGATAGTGGTATAAAATTAAATGGAAAAAAATATGCCATATTAAAAGGTGACAAACATGAGCTATTCGTTTCAGAAAGAGAAGGCTTCCAAGTTGAAGAGAAGCAGAATTTTAGGCATATAGGTTACTTTGTTGAAAATGTAGACGAGCTATTAGATACTTTAAAAATAAAGGGTTATGTTAATAAAGAAGAAAAAATCATCATTAAGGAGTTTTCAAGACAATTTTACATTAAAGATCCCGATGGATTTGAAATTGACTTAATTCAATGGACAGATAAAGATGGATTTTACAATAAACTTAAGCAAAAGTAATAAGATAGTAGGTTAGTATATTTTTGTACCACTAATTGTTTTAATAAAGCTAGTTTTTTACCAGCAATACAAATACCAATTTCCACCTCTGGGGAACAGTANNTAGGGTTCCCATGAGGTGCAGTGTAGCTCGGAACAAAATCAGTGAGCTTACACTAGTATTATGAAGATAAGCAATATAATTAAAATATTGTTTAATGGTGCAGATGTAGTGTTATATCATACTGCACCCCAGGGGCTTCATCAATGCACAATTCACAGTTGAAAATGCACAATTAAGGAGAAATTATTTTTTAGTAAAATAATTTTCTGAAATTTATTTTTGACTAGCAATGTAATTGCTAGTTATTGTAGGGGCGAACAGTGTTCGCCGCTACAATTGTAAATTAAAATATTTAAAGATGTAGCTATATTAATGCATATATTGGTTCTTAAGATAATTTATCTATATATGATATGGGGGAATAACTATGAGTTTTAAATTTATTTCTATGAATAGTAAATATGCTCATGAAATTGCATATAATTGGAAGTATGATGGCATATTTTCATTTTATGATATGACTGACGATGAAGAAGATTTAGAGGAATTTCTCACTGAAGATAGATGGGGCAGAAATGAGTTTGCTGTATTAAATGAAGAAAATAAGTTAGTTGGTTTCTATTCCTACTATTTTGAAGATGAGATTATGTGGATGGGCTTTGGACTTAAACCTGAATTAACATCTAAAGGACTAGGGGCTAGTTTTGTAAATTCAGGCATTGATTTTGCAGTAGAAAGATTTGATTATAAGAAGGACTACGTAATGTTAGCAGTTGCTTCATTTAATCATCGGGCAATAAGACTATATGAAAAAATAGGATTTAAATATGTAGATCAATATATTCAATATACAAATGGCGACAATTTTGAATTTATTAGAATGAAAAAATATATAATTTAGCTTATATAATGGGTTAAGCTGCAGTTAGTATTTAATAAATTTTATGTTTATAGGGGGTAAAATATATGAAGATATTATTTGGGGGAATACTTCATATAGCTATACGTTATTTAGCAGTATGGATCACATTGTTTTTTCATGAGTTTTCTCATGCATTTTTTGGATGGCTATTTGGGGTTTGTAAAAGTCCTATATCAATAGGGTATCTGCCAGTAGTAAAATTGCCTATGGCACCATTAGTTGATCAAAACAAATTAGAAATGTTAGACAAATATAAACAAATATTAATTCATTCTGGTGGATTACTAATGAACTTATCAATGTTTATATTAGTAAGCATTTTAATATTGGTAAAGGTTATAACTCCAACTCCATATATGATGACATTCTTATTATTGTTTATAATGTCTAACTTCGCTGAATTAGAAAGCTATATTACATTTGGTGCAATTAAGCCTATTAGTGATGTTAAGTTTATATTAAAAGTAACAGGTATTAAGAATTATATAATTTATATCCCAGGATTAATATTATTGATAATGGGAGTATATTTTTTACAAACTTATATAATTCCTAAAGGTCAGTTTGGATATTTAATATTTTTTGCTGTGTTTTATACAACAGCCTGTTGTAGTCGCATAATTCTAACAAGACCTTCAAGTAAAATCTAATTTTAAAAAAATTCCCCTGACGGAAATAATTCCGCAGGGGTTTTTAAATTTTTTTAACTAGTAATGCAATTGCCAGTTATATGGCGAACACTATTCACCAGTCTTCCCACCTCTGGGGAACAGTAGTGAAGCCCTTTAGGGTTCCCCTGAGGTGCAGTATAGTTCGGAACGAGATAAGGGAGCTTACGCTACTATTATGAAGATAAGCAATAAGATTGCTAGTTTTGTGGCGAACACTGTTCGCCGCTACAGAATTAATTCTAAATTTCTCAGTGGTAGTTGAGAAATATCCATAATTGTGAATTGAATAAAATTATTGAATTTATGGTTCATTATGGTAAAATATATTAGCGCGATAAATGATTACTAAAACATAATTAAAGGATTGGGGGGATAAAAATGATTGAGATGAAAGGAATATCCAAAAGCTTTCGGGTTTCTAAACGAAAAGGAGGGGTAGGCAGTGCTTTTAAGTCATTCTTTAAACGAGATTATGAAGTAGTAAATGCACTTGAAGACATATCATTTACTATAGATGAAGGGGAAATGGTAGGGTATATAGGACCAAATGGTGCTGGAAAAAGTACTACCATTAAAATAATGAGTGGTATACTTCATCCTGATAGTGGAGAGTGTTATGTAAATGGAAAAATTCCATGGAAAGATAGGATAAATTATGTAAGAGACATAGGCGTTGTATTCGGTCAGCGTTCTCAACTTTGGTGGGATGTTCCCGTTGAGGATTCTTTTCAACTTTTAAAGGATATATATAAAATTCCTGATAAAAGCTTTAAAAATAATATGAATATGATTAGTGATTTGCTAGATATCGAAGATATTATTAAAGTACCCACAAGGCAATTAAGTCTTGGGCAGCGTATGAGATGTGAAATAGCAGCTTCATTACTACATAGTCCTAAGATATTATTTTTAGATGAACCTACTATAGGCCTTGATGCAGTATCCAAAATTGCAGTAAGAGATTTTATAAAAACTATTAATAGAGAAAATAAAACTACTATTATACTTACAACCCATGACACACAAGATATAGATGCCCTTACTAAACGAATAATTTTAATTGGCAAAGGAAAAGTTCTACTTGATGGTGAACTCGAGGATTTAAAGCAGAAGTTTAACCAAAATAGAAAAATAACTTTAGATTATAATGGTGATATAAATGAATTAGCAAAAGGATTAACCTTTGTAGAAAAATATTCTGGACATGCAGTTGTATCAGTTGATACGGAGATCATATCAATCTCATCTGCCATGTCTTATTTAGCTGAAAAGGTTGAATTAAATGACTTTAGTGTTAACTCAGCTACAGTAGATGATGTAGTAGTTGGTTTATACAAGGAGTATAAGATATGAAGGTATATTTATCATTTTTTAAAATTAGATTTATAAACGGACTTCAATATAGAGCAGCTGCATATGCAGGAATAGTTACTCAATTTGCTTGGGGATTTATGTATATAATGTTATATCAAACTTTTTATAATAGTAACCCTACCATGTCACCTATGGATTTCTCACAGCTTTCAAACTACATATGGCTTCAACAAGCATTTTTAGCACTTTTTATGACATGGTTTTTAGATAATGATATTTTTGATTTGATAGCAACAGGAAATGTTTCTTATGAATTATGTAGACCACTGGATATTTATAATCTATGGTTTGCTAAAAATTGTTCATTAAGACTTTCAAAAGCAGTTTTAAGATGTGGTCCAATATTGATTATTGCATTTCTTTTACCAGAACCATATAGATTTACTTTACCCAGCTCATATATGTCAGGCATCCTTTTTATTCTTTCTATGTTTTTAGCATTCATTGTAGTTGTAGCATATTGTATGTTAGTATATATACTTACTTTTTACACCATTTCTCCTATGGGAGTGAGAATGGCGCTGGTTATGACTGCTGATTTTTTCTCTGGCGGACTTGTGCCTTTGCCGCTTTTACCAGATTGGTTGACTAAATATATATATATTACACCTTTTGGAGCTATGCAAAACACACCATTTAGAATTTATAGCGGAAATATTCCTTTAGATGATATCTTTAGGACAATTACATTACAAATAATTTGGGCTATAGTGCTTATTGTATTTGGTAAGGCCTTATTATTAAAAACATTAAAACGTGTAGTTGTGCAAGGAGGTTAAGGTATGAAATTATATATTAAATATCTTTCTATTCATTTACGTTCAGCTATGCAATATAAAACTTCATTTATACTTACTACAATAGGACAAGTATTAACAACTCTTTTTTCATTTCTAAGTATGTACTTTCTTTTTGATAGATTTGGGAGCATTAAAAATTATACTTTTAATGAAGTATTATTATGCTTTAGTACAATATATATGTCTTTTGCACTGGCAGAATGTTTTGGAAGGGGATTTGATAGATTTTCTGGAATGATATCCAACGGCGAATTTGACCGAATTATGGTAAGACCTCAAAATGAAATATTGCAGATAATAGGATCTAAGATAGAACTCACAAAAGTAGGGAGATTTGGACAAGCGCTTGTTATTTTCATTTATGCCATAGTTACCTGCAGAATTTCTTGGAATTTAGGAAAAGTATTAACACTTTCTTTAATGATTGCAGGCGGGGTATGTTTATTTTTTTGTTTATTTATGATATATGCATCAATATGTTTTTTCACTTTAGAAGGATTAGAATTTATGAATATTTTCACCGATGGTGGAAGAGAGCTTGCACAATATCCATTAGATATATATAAAGAATGGGTATTAAAATTCTTTACTTTTATTGTCCCACTTGCATTTGTTAATTATTATCCTTTTTTATTTCTTATAGATAAATATCAAGGATCTAAAGTTTTTTATATGTTATCTCCAACAATTTCTTTCTTATTCATAATTCCAAGTTATATACTCTGGCGTTTTGGAGTTAGACACTATAAATCTACAGGATCATAAGTTTAAAACAGTGCACAATGCACAATTCACAATGCACAGTTGAGGTTGAAATTATTTCTTAGCAAAATAATTTCTTTAAATGGATTTTTCACTAGCAATACGATTGCTAGTGACATTGTAGCGGCGAACAGTGTTCGCCATTTTTTTATATATTTGTAAAAAAGGAGTTTTTTAGTTTGCATTGAATATAGACACAAATAGACAAACTGTGCTTATAAAATAGTTTCAAATAAGGGGATAAAATATGAAAAATTATTTAGAAGAAGGGGTTCCAACTATAGAGGAAGCAAGATCATTATTGGAGGATGGAAAAAGATTATTTCCAGGTCCTTGGATAGAGCATTCAATTAATGCTGGAAAGGCAGCAGAATTAATAGCAAAAAACTGCAAGGATTTAAATTCAGATGTTGCATTAGTTTTAGGCATGTTACATGACATTGGAGATAGATATGGAAACACCCACATGAAGCATACTTTACTTGGTTATAATTTTGCCATGGAAAAAGGATATCATAAAGTAGCAAGAATTTGTTTAACTCATTCATTTAATTGTAATGACATAAGAAGCAGCTTTGGTAAATGGGATTATTGTAGCGATGAAGAATATAATTTTGTTAAAGATTATATTGAAACTATAGAATATGATGATTATGATAAGTTGATACAATTATGCGATGCATTAGCACTTCCAAGTGGATATTGTTTAATGGAGAAGAGAATGGTTGATGTAGCATTAAGACATGGAATGCATGAGTATATCATTGATAAATGGAAGGCAACCTTTGAAACTAAATTATATTTTGAAGAAAAAATGGGTAAATCACTATACAGCGTATTACCAGGAGTTGTAGAAAATACATTTGAATCAAATGTTTACCAGCAATGCAATTGCTAATTTTTCCACCTCTGGGGAACAGTAGTGAAGCCATTTAGGGTTCCCCTGAGGTGCAGTATAGCTCGGAATAACACTAATAAACTTAACTAATACTATGGAGAAA
>NZ_DKLM01000094.1:4132-8736 GCF_002455975.1 Clostridium sp. UBA6640 | reverse complement strand
CATAACTACTTAACAGATTCATTTATTTCAACTCTAATTTTAACAAAAAATATTGCCATTTGCCATATTATATTCCATTTATGGAAGGGAATAATAAATAAAAGTTTACTTTATTGATTTCTTATATAAAACGAGCTAGGAATAATCCTAGCTATATGTTTTTCTTAAAATTCTTCACAGAATGTTTTTTGGCATTTCTATTTTGATTTTGATTTTCTTCTGTTATAGGTGTTTGATAATTGCATTTTTCCATTCTAGCTATTTTATTATCTGGTTGACTATCTTTTGGCATATTATTTCATCTCCTTTTACCACTTTCCATCATAGTTTATTGGATTTGCTTTATTATGCTTGCTTTTTGCTTTTCCTTGAATTTCTGGTACTGGATGAAAATCATTTTTAGGGAACTTTTGTTTATGATTACTTTCTGTTCCATGTGGTTCTTCAACATTAGGTCTTCTCATTCCTTTTTTAGCCATAAATAAACTCCTCCTTATAACTTTCTAATAATAGTTTGCTTATTTACTTTTCTAATATACTAGAAATATAAGGTTTAATTACATTCAATATTAAGTATAAAAATAAAACACACAAAGAATAATACTATTTCTTCGTGTGTTTTATAAAAAATAAGTTTAAAATTTAATTTGTGTTGTGTGATAAAATCTAAGGTTAAATCTCCAGAAAATTAATCAAATTTAAAATTCTTTAGAGCATCTTTAAAGACATCACCAAGTGTAACATCACTATTATCATTATATTTTTCATAATCTTCTTTTGAACCTTCTACAGTTTCCTTAATACTTAAAGAAATTCTATTTTTATCTACATTTAAAATTTTAACTTTAACAACTTCACCTATGGATAATTTATCTTGTGGCTTTGTTATATTTTCCTCAGAAATTTCTGAAATATGGACTAATCCTTCTACACCATCAGTTATTTCGACAAAGGCACCAAAATTCATAAATTTTACAACTTTACCTTCAACAATATCACCAGTGCTAAATTTGTTTTCGATATTATTCCATGGATCATAATCCATATCTTTTAAAGCTAGAGATATTCTATTTTTAGCCCTATCAAAATCTAATACATAAACTTCAACTTCATCTCCTATTGACACTACATCACTAGGATTCATAATTCTTTTCCAAGATAAATCATTTAAATGAATTAATCCATCTAATCCACCTAGATCAACAAAGGCACCAAAATTAACAAGTCTTGATACTACACCTTTTCTTTTCTCTCCCTTTTTCAATGAATTCCATAAATCATTAATTTTCTTTTCTTTTTCTTCTTCTAAGACTATCCTTCTTGATAATATGATTTTATTATCTTCTTTATTAAATTCTATAACCTTAACCTCAAACTTCTCATTAATGAATTTAGATAAATCTTTTACATACTCATTAGAAACTTGTGAAGCAGGAATAAATGCCCTTATACCATCAACATCAGCAACTATTCCACCTTTAACAACTTCTCTTGTAGTTGCACCAATTACATTATTATTCTTATATGCTTGTTCTATTTTATCTAATGATTTTATTGCATCTGCTTTTCTCTTTGATAAAAGCACATGACCTTCACTCTCATTAATTCCTAAAACATATACTTCTATTTCTTCTCCTTCATTAATGAAATCTTTTAAATCCTCATCTTCGTTACATATCTCATTTTTATATATTACTCCATCGTACATAAAATTTATATTTACTAATACATCAGTGTCTTTTACGGATAAAACCTTACCTTTTAATATATCACCTTTATAAATTTTATTTAGAGACTTATCTATTTCATTCATAAACTCTTTCATTGAATTTTCCATCACACTTTCCCCTTTCTTGCTTATATACAAAGTATATACACTAAATATAGTATTTTCAATATGAATAAAGAAGACCAATAAAATTTTATGCTGGATAAAGTCCATTTTTACAAATAAATAAAAGGAAGGATTTCTCCTTCCTTAAGTATTAGCCACAACTAGAGCAAGTTGAGCATCCGCCACCTTCTGGTTTCTTTTCAGGCTCAATAGAAAATCCACTCATGCCATTTTCTTCTCCAGATAATATTGTTAATGCTCCAAACTGAGTTGTAACATCTTTATCAACTAAAAATGTTAATTCATTTATTACTTCTGTATTATCTTCAGGCTTTTGTTCATCTAAAACAAGATTGAATGATGGCCCACAACAGCTCATTCCTGCAAAATGTATTCTAATAACATTAGCTGTAACTTCATTGTCTAATAAAAACTGCTTAAATTCTTTAGCAGCATTTTCGCTCATTTTAACGATGCTCATAGTTTATACCTCTCTTTTAATTTATTATCACCAAATTAACAAAAGCCAAATTTTATTGAGAACAATTATTAATTAAGGTAATTACATAATAATATAAAAATAAATATAATGCAATAATAATTTATTTTTATGTTTTCCTTTATATATTATATTATTCGCAGATTATTTTCCATATCCTTCTACTATATCAAACAAAACTCTTTTTGATATTTCATTTAATTCAAATTCGTGAATATCATTCTTTAACATTGCAATGGTTCCATGCCCCTTACAATAGCTATTTAATTTGCAGGCTAAGGTAGAGCTCACGAACTCCTTGAAACTAGAATATTTAGTAGCTAGTTCCTTCATCAAAATAGATGCTTTCTGGAGATAGTATTTTTGATGATAATTTTCTGCTAAATAAAATTTACTTAATGGTATTATCTCTGTATTAAAGCTCATACCTAAGGCTTTTTCGAAATCCCTTTTAGAATTTTCTGCTATAATTCTCTCTTCATCTGTTCTATAAAATATAATAGATCTATATTGAGCTATACCAGTTTTATTTTCTGGTGTATGACTATCCCAAAAGCCATTTATTATTTCTTCATATGTAATTTTATCTCCATCATAATCGAACTCAAAGGTTTCTGCATGGTCACCAATATTATTATAAGTAGGATTCACTGTAGTTCCTCCACAATATCCCACCCTTGTTCTAATAACTCCGTCAACTATACCAAACTTGGCATCTGGAGTCCAAAATCATCCCACCGCTAGCGTTGCTGTTTTTAAATTTTTTGGTAATTCTGAATCAACCATTATCATTATTAACCATACCTCACTCTCAAAATTAGTTTTAAAATAATATTAAAATATAAAAACCCTTTTGTAAATTAGAATATAAAAACCTCCAAATCTATGGAGGCTTTTCAAATTAATATTATTGTATACCAATACTCTTAAAAAATTCTCTATTATTTATAACACTACTATCTTGAGGTCTAAATTTTGCTGCTAATTCATTATGCTCAAAGGATTCTTGTATTTTATTTATCTTATGATAGCAGACACATAATTGAAGGTGAGGACGCCATGTCCAATGATCTATACTTATAAATCCCAAAAAATTTTCAGGAATTTTTAACTTAGTAGCAGTTTCATACCAATATATTGCCTCATCATACCTTTCTTCTTTTTGAAAGAAATAACCTAATCTATAGCAACTTTCTGCTCTAGGGCTACTATATTCAAAGGCCCTTAAACAGCTCTCTCTAGCCTTTTTATGATTTCCTATTCCATCATAACAATCAGCAATCTTATATAAGGCATCTATTTTATCTTCAACCCATCCATCCATAGCCATAAATTCTTCAAGTTTGTCAATTGCTTCATAGTACATTCCATTATAAAAAAGCTCTTTTCCATAATAATAGGTATCTCTAGCATTAAATACATATCCTTCTTTTAACTTATTCTGATATATTTTTAAATTTCTCTTTCCACTACCTTTTAACTTTTTATGCACAACGTTTATATCACTATCTATAGTTTTTCCAAACACTTCAAGATATTCATGTATAAATCCTATCCATAGAAAATGTTTTTCTCGTTTTACTAATCTATTTCTTTTAAAAGTTAGAATAGGATTTTCAAATTCATCAAAATGAGTTTGATAATTCATAGTAACAGAATCTACAGAACTATCTAAAGTTTCCTTAAGATACTTTAGTTTTTCCTTATCTTCATAAGGAAGAATATCATCTGCATCTAACCATAATATATACTCCTTTGTAGCTTTACTAAAAGAATAGTTTCTAGCAGCTCCAAAATCATCTATCCATTTAAAATTATATATATTATTTGTATACTTTTTAGCAAGTTCAATAGTTTTATCTTCAGAGCCAGTATCAACAATTATTATTTCATCCACAACATCTTTTATGGAATCTAAACATCTTTCTATAACATCTTCTTCATCTCTGACAATCATACATAAACTAATAGTAATCATACTTACCTCCACAGTGACATTAATTCTAAACCTGCAATATGCTAAACCTGCAAATTTAGTAGAAAATAAGTGTACACCTCTATAATGACTTGATTTTTTTGTCAATATATGCGGTAATATACTTTTATATAATATGAAGGTAATTTGCCTTTAGTTACATATATATGGATAAACTACTCTAAAATTTAATGTATGTCTGAATATGAGTTACAGTTTGATATATTAATTCACAACTTTTAGATTAATGCACAACTTATATTAGTGCACAATTCACAATTCACAATGCACAGTTA
>NZ_DKLM01000094.1:0-4115 GCF_002455975.1 Clostridium sp. UBA6640 | reverse complement strand
TTCTCAGCAATCGCTGAGAAATGTCTACAATTGTGAATAATTAAGCTAAATTTTTATTATTCATAAATTCTTCAATAGGTATTATCTCATCAGCAAACATTCTATGAGTATGATTAATATAAGAAAGTTTTATAATATCTTTATCTATAATTTTTCCATTGTTCATATAATCGCCAAAATCATATAATAGTAGTGCAATCATATTGTTATTCAAGCATATGTCATATAAATAATCTGAAAAATCTTTAAATAATAGTTTACTACTTGAATTTATTATGCCTTTTACATCAATTATAAATCTTACATCAGAAAATCCGCTTTCAACTTTATTATCCCTATATCGTGCTAAAAACTCTTTTACTACCTCAAAGTCATTATTCAACACTATATTTTCCATAGTTTCATTACATATCATCAATTTCTCTGTATCATCTAAAAAATTGTATAAAAGATTATAGAGTCTGTCTTCAATATTTAAATAAACATATATATTATCCTTAATGCAACCCTTTATGTATTTATATATATTTATAACCATATGATCATCTCCATAATAATAAAAGGCTATATTTTTACCTAGTTTATTTATACTACTCATTATATATCTCTCCTTAAATTACTGTAATATTTTTACAATTAAAATATTCTACCATTTAATGGTATTACCTCTTTTTTCCATATTTTTTCTTTTTTTAAAATATGACAAAATAAATTCTTATATTTATACTTTATGTAAGTATAAGTTACTATATATCTACATATGTAATTTTATTTATTTTTTCTTAAAATATGTCTAATCTTAATTTTTTTTTATAACTATTCCATAAATAACTATGTTATACTATAATTTATGTGAATAAAATTATTTATGAAAGTTAAAATACATAATAGTGAAGAGATTTTATATATTGACCAGTTTTTTTCATTAAGATAAAATGAAAAAATGAGAATAAAATATCATAAAATTCATCACTAAGGAGGAAGTAACATGTGTGGATTTGTAACATTTTTTAGTAATACGCCAATGAATGTTGAAACTAAGGATGCGTTTACTCCAATGACAGCATCTATTATTCATAGAGGACCAAATCAAGATGGAGAATATGTTGATGACTATGTTTATTTAGGTTTTAGAAGATTAAGTATTCTTGATTTAGCAAATGGAAAACAACCTTATACTCACGAAAATGGTCAATACGAATTAGTATTCAATGGTGAAATATATAATTATTTAGAATTAAGAGAAGACTTAATAAAAGAGGGATATGAATTTAATACTAATTCAGAAATTGAAGTTATAGCAACTCTTTATAAGCATTATGGTGAAAGTTTTGTTAGTAAATTAAGAGGTATGTTCTCATTTATAATTTGGGATAAAACTAAAAATGTATTTTTTGGTGCAAGAGATCAGTTTGGAATAAAGCCTTTCTATTATATAGAAAATGATAATGGGTTATATATTGCCTCTGAACTTAAAAGCTTTTATTCAAATAAAGACACTACATATAAAAAGATTGATGAAGAATCTCTTCACAACTATTTAACTTTTCAATTTGTACCTGAGCCAAACACTATGTTAGAAGATGTTAAAATTTTAAAACCAGGTCATACAATAAGAAAAGAACTAGGAAAAAAACATGAAATAAATCAATATTATTCAATGCAATTCAATCCAGCTCCAATGCCAAAAGATGAAAGAATGAAAGAGATAAGAGATGTATTAGAGAAATCTGTTGAGCTTCATATGCAATCAGAAGTACCTGTAGCAACCTTTTTATCTGGTGGTATAGATTCTACTGTAGTAACTGCTCTTGCTAAAAAATTTAAGCCTGATATTAAAACTTTCACTATAGGTTTTGATAGAGAAGGATATACTGAAATTGATTTAGCTAAAGAAACTGCTGATAAACTAGGAGTTGAAAATATAAGTAAAATTATTACAGCAGAAGAGTTTGCTAATGAAATACCTAAAATTATATGGCATATGGACTCTCCAGTAGCAGATCCTGCTGCAATTCCTCTTTACTTTATAGCAAAGGAAGCTAGTAAACATGTAACTGTTATATTATCTGGTGAAGGTTCTGATGAGGTTTTTGGTGGATATACTATATACCATGAACCACTATCATTAAAAATGTTTGACTATATTCCTAATGGTGCTAAAAAGCTACTAAGATCTATGTCTTCTAAAATGTCGGAAGGTACAAGAGGAAAGAGTTTCTTAGAAAGAGGATGTACTCCAATTTCAGAACGTTATGTTGGAAATGCTAAAATATTTGTAGATTCCGAAAAGCCAGATATATTAAGAAGCTATAATAGTAAATATACTTATCCAAAAGCGATGAAGGATATTTATGAAAGAGCTAAAAACTATGATGAAGTAACACAAATGCAATATGTTGACTTTAATACTTGGCTTACTGGAGATATCTTAGTTAAAGCTGATAGAATGACAATGGCTCACTCTTTAGAGCTAAGAGTACCATTTTTAGATAAAGAAGTATTTAATGTTGCTTCAAAATTAACTTTAGATGAAAAGATTAATGGTCATGTAACTAAATATATGTTAAGAGAAGCTTATAAATCAGAGCTTCCTATGCTTAGTGCTATAGATAGAAAGAAATTAGGTTATCCAGTACCTATTCGCCTATGGTTAAAAGATGAGCTTTATGATTGGGCTGTTAATATAGTAAAACAAAGTAATGCTGATGAATTTATAAATAAAAAAGCAGTTCTAGATCTTATTGAAGAACACAGAAGAGGACCATTTGACAGAAGCAGAAAAATATGGACTATTCTCGTATTCTTAATATGGCATAGAGTTTTCATTGAAAATACTGCTTCTTATGATTTTCACAAAGAAATAGCTTTAGATAAAGTAACTAAATAAAAAGAGTCGTGACTTTAAGGTCACGACTTTTTTCTATTAATAACGCAGCATATTAATAGTAACACTATAATAAACGTTATAAAACTTACTAAATAATTATTGTATATCTCTAAAATTTTACTTATGAAGTATACACATCTTTCCTACAGATATACAGTTACCACAATATAAACATTTAGGTTTAGTTCTATCCCCTAATGCCCATCTATTTATAAGATCAGGTTCACAAATCAGCGGCCTAGACATTGAAAAGCATTCTATTTTACTATTATTAAGTACCTCTTCCATAGTATTTAAATTATTATTTTTACAAACTAACATTACTTTACACTTTACATTGTCCGCTATAATTTTTCCGTAATCTCTAAAAACAGAATCTGTATAACTTATTTTATTACTACTATAATTGCCACCACCACTTATTTCTATCCCATCAATTCCTCTTTTATCTAACTCATAACAGACATATTCACATTCTTCAAATGCAGCACCTTCATCATCAAAATCACTACAATTTATTTTTATAGTAACTATAAAATCTTCTCCAACTATACTTCTTATTTCATCATATACTTCTAATATTATTCTCCCTCGGTTTTCAACATTTCCACCATATTCATCAGTTCTTCTATTATAATAAGGGCTTAAAAATTGAGATAATAAATATCCATGAGCTCCATGTATTTGAACCCCATCAAGGCCAGACTTTTTAACTCTTAATGCAGCTTCGCTAAAAGCTTTTTTCAATAGTTCTATATCCTCTATAGTCATTTCTTTAGGAGTAACTTTAGTAATTTTATTTTCTATAGCTGAAGGTCCAAATATTTCTCTGTTTTCCACTTCAAACCCACTCAGAGAACCACCATATACTATTTGCTGAATATATTTGCAATCATATTTGTGAACTATTTCCCCAAGTATTTTATAATCTTCAATAAAGGAGTCATTATAAATTCCTAGCATTTTAGGAGAAGGCTGTTCATCTTTCGTAACATAAGCATAGCTTCCAATAATAAGACCCACTCCTCCTTTAGCTAAATTCTCGTAGATATTGTAAATTTCATCATTTAAATGACCATCATCCTTTGCTCTTCCTTCATAAGTAGCAGAACGAACAAATCTGTTTTTTAAAGATAATTTCCCCATGGTTACATTGTCAAATAAACTTTTCATTTAAATCCCCCTATTATAGATTTCGATCTATTAACTTATATGAACATTGCTC
>NZ_DKLM01000117.1:639-20371 GCF_002455975.1 Clostridium sp. UBA6640 | reverse complement strand
CCCAGAGGTGGAATAAAAAAAGTGAGCTATCTCACTTCTATACTGAGATAGCTCACTTATTAAAACCTTAATTTAATATTAATTTTTAACCTTAATCCACTTTTCCTATTGCTACTTTTTCAATCTGTTGGTTATGCTTATCATTTAAAAGTCTTATCTCATAAACTAAGAATAAAGCTGTTACTAATGATGCTAAAAAGTCTGCTATTGGACCTGCAAACCATATGCCGTTTAACTGCATAAATTTAGGTAATACTAAAAGAAGTGGTATTAAGAATATAACTTGTCTTGTCATACTTAGGAATATAGATTTTTTAGCCTTCCCTATACATTGGAAAAAGTTGGCACTTACTATTTGCAAGCCTACTATAGGCAACATAAATAGATAAGTTTTAAGACCTTTTGTTCCCACCCTAATAAGCTCTGCATCATTATTGAAGAACTTTATTATAGCTTCCGGGAATAGCTGTATAGTTAAAAAGCCCAATATACAAATTGATGATGCACCTATTATTGCATACTTTAATGTATCCTTAACTCTTTTATAATTTTTTGATCCATAGTTGTATCCTATTATAGGTTGTGCACCCTGATTAATTCCAAAAATAGGCATTAAAAATATCATAGATACACTACTTATTACTGTCATAGCTCCTACAGCGGTATCTCCACCATAGGTACTTAAAGCTCTATTAGATATAGCTGATACAACACTAGCTACTAATTGCATTGCAAAAGGAGATATTCCTATAGCAAATATTGATTTTACTATATGAGATTTTAATTTGAAATTCTCCTTTTTTATCTTAAGCATACTATTTCCTCTAAAATAGTACGTTAGAGTCCATATAGCTGATCCTATTTGGGATATTACTGTAGCTATAGCAGCTCCCTGTATTCCCATACCAAATACAAATATAAATATAGGGTCTAATATAATATTAAGCCCTGCGCCAAATAGCATTGTATACATAGATATTTTAGGATTGCCCTCTGCCCTTATAAGATTATTTAACCCAAAAGCTACATTATTAAATACATTTCCAAGTAATATTATTCTTATGTAAGATAAAGCATATCCAACGGTCTTTTCTGATGCTCCAAGTACTCTTAATATAGGTTCTGCAAAAATTAGTCCAAGTATAGTAAGTGATATATTGATTACTATCATAAGGAAGAAAGCATTACCTAAAATCTCTTCAGCCTCATTTTTCTTTTTCTGACCTAATCTTATAGATACCGTTGCTCCAGCACCTACTCCTACAAGCATAGCAAAAGCAAGTAAAATTGTTACTATTGGAAAGGTAAGTCCTATTCCTGTAATAGCTAAATTACCAGTTTCAGGTATTTTACCTATAAATACTCTATCTACTATATTGTATAACGCATTTACTAGCATTCCCACCATACTAGGAATGGAAAAGCTAATAAGAAGCTTTTTTATATCTTCACCTGCTAATCTCTTTTCTCTATCTCTATCCATATTTATCCTCCTTAAACATGATTTTTAGAATTATTAACCATCCTTTTTAATAAACTTATTGCTAAAGCTTTTTCTTCTTCTGTAAAATCTTTAGTAATTACTCTATTCGCCTCTGCTAGTATTTCAAAAAACTCTTTTTCTATGTATTTTGCCTTATCAGTTAAAAAAACTCTGTAAGCTCTTTTATCTTCCTCATCTACAACCCTTATTATATATCCTAGCTCTTCTAATCTTTTCAATGCTCTTGCAGTAGTACCCTTATCTATATTTAAATTGGAGCTTATACATTCTTGATTAATTCCATCGTTAGAATATAAATGTATCAAAAAAACATATTGCCCGCTACCTATATCAAATTTACTAAAAGCTTTTGAAGCTAATTTTCCATTCATTCTATACACTTGTGCTATGTATTTCCCTATGCTATCACACTTATGCAAGTTCCTACACCTCGCTTTAAATTAGTTGCAATGCCAACTTTCAGGGCGCAATTATACATCTATCCAGCCTTTTGAAAAACTCCCCTCCATAGTTAGCTAAATTTACTTCTTATACATTCTTGATTAATTCCATCATTAGAATATAAATGTATCAAAAAACATATTGTCCGCCACTTATACCAAATTTCCTAAAAGATTTTGAAGCTAATTTTCCATTCATTCTATACACTTGTGCTATATATTTCTCTATGCTATCACACTTATTCAAGTTTCTACATCTCACTTTAAATTAGTTGCAATACCAACTTTTTGGGCGCAATTATGCATCTATGATGGCCTTTTGAAAAGTTTCCATCCATAGTTAACTAAATTTAGTCACAATCTACTTACATGCTTTATAACAATAAATACTTTCAAAATTAACTTCTTATTAATTTAAAATTTAGTTGTGTCCACAACTAATTATATCTAATTGTATCTATTATATCAACCTTTTTTTATGATAATTAATCTCACTCTTTCGAATTATATATATATAAACTACCTTAAAAATTAGTATATATCTTTATGGTAGTTTAATTTAAACTGCCTAAAGATTTAAGTATATTAAGCTACACGTTAAATCTTAAAGCAATTTATACCCATCATTAACTTTTATAAACTATCATATCCAAAGCATACAGGAGACCCGTTTTCTTCATCAATCATAATTCTTGCTTCAATGTTAAAAACTTCTTTAAGCACAGGTTTTGTAATTATTTCTTCTGGCTTTCCTACTGCAATTATTTTTCCGCCTTTCATTGCTACAATATTGTGAGAAAATCTTGATGCATGATTAATATCATGTAGAACCATAACTACAGTACGCTTTCTTTCTTTATTTAGCTCTTCTACAATTTTAAGTACTTCTAGTTGATGGGACATATCAAGATAAGTAGTAGGTTCATCAAGAAGTAAGATATCTGTTTCTTGAGCTAATGCCATGGCTAACCATACTTTTTGCCTCTGTCCGCCAGATAAACAACCTATTTCACGTTCTTTAAAATCAGTAACTTTTGTGATATTTATAGCCCAATCTATAATTTCTTTATCCTTAACTGTCAATTTATTCATCTTCTTGCAATGAGGAAATCTTCCATAAGAAATTAATTCTTCAACCTTTAACTCTGGAGGAGCTGCAGGATTTTGTGGAAGAAGGGCTAAATCCTTTGCAATATCTTTTGTATGGATTTTAGTAATATTCTCTCCTCTTAAATAGACAGCTCCACTGCTTGATTTTATAATACGACCCATAGTTTTTAATAAAGTAGACTTTCCGCATCCATTAGGTCCAATAATAGTAGTTACTTTTCCTTCTTCTATTTCTAAATCTATATCTTTGAACACTTTAAAGTTTTCATAGCATGTTTCTAATTTATTAACTTCTAATATACTCACCTTAATCACCTTCTATACTTTTGCTTTTAATAGTAGATACACAAAATAAGGTATGCCAACTATAGAAATAACAATTCCAACAGACAATTCTGCTGGAGCAAATAATGTTCTTCCAATAAAATCCGAAACTATAACCAATAACATTCCTATTAATCCAGCTACGGGAATGACTCTCTTATGTTGTATTCCAACTAAACTCTTTGAAATATGAGGTGCAAGTAATCCTACAAATCCAATATTACCTGATACAGAAACACATGCACTAACAATACCTATGGCTGACAATAATAATATAGCTTTTTCCCTTTCAGTAGATATTCCTAGACTTTTAACTGTATTTTCTTCTAATTGAAAGAGATCTAAAATAAATGCTTTTTTTAAAATAACAGGAAATAAAACAACTACCCAAGGTATTATAGATAAAATATATTTCCAATTAGCATTCCATATACTTCCGTTAATCCAAACTGTAGCCATTTCAAAATCTGAAGGGTTCATTTTTAAGGATATAAATAGTGAAACTGCTCCTAAGCCTGAACTTATTGCTATCCCTACTAAAATGAGCCTTTGGGTATCCAACCTGCCATTTTTCCAAGCAAAAATATAAATTAATATAGCTGATGTAAGTCCACCTATTAAACCAAATAAAGGCATGGCAAAAACAGAAAACCATCCTGTATTATTAATATTTCCTTGAAATAGGAACATGAATAGCACAATTGCCATTCCAGCTCCTGCATTTATCCCTAAAATTCCTGGGTCAGCTAAACCATTTTTCGTTATTCCTTGAATTACTGTTCCCGCAATTCCAAACCCAAATCCTACTAGAGCTCCAATTACAACTCTAGGAAGACGAAATTCAAATATAACCAAATCATTATTTGGATCAGGATTTATTCTAAATATTGTATCTATCAAATCCTTAATAGAAATATCATAAGTACCATTACTTATACTTATATACATTGATACTAAAATTAAAATAATACTTACTACAATTACGGTACTATACCTTTTAAAAGAATCTCTACGCATTTTTTTGCCCTCCTTTAGTCCTCGCTAAATATAAAAAGAAAGGCACTCCTATAAGAGAAGTTACAACTCCTATTGGTGTTTCAAATGGATAATTCAAAAATCTACTTACTATATCACAAACTGCTAAAAATATAGCTCCAGTAACCGCAGAACATGGAATGATCCACCTATAATCACTTCCAATTAAAAATCTAATTATATGAGGTATTATAAGCCCAATGAAGGCTATTTTCCCTGCCAAAGCTACTGATATTCCTGTCAGTACAACAACTATAGTCATAGCAATAATTTTTATAAGTCCAGTTCTTTGTCCAAGACTAATTGAAATTTCATCCCCCAAAGATAATATTGTTATAGATTTAGATATTGCCATTGCAGCTATCATTCCCACTATAGCAAAAGGTATTATAAACTTTATTTTATCTGGAGTAATTTGATGTAGCCTAGCATTGTACCAAAAACTTATGTTTTGTGAAACTTGAAAATATGTAGATAAAGCCAAAGAAATACTACTTAAAAAAGCACCTGTAATTGTTCCAATAATGGCAAGTTTTACTGGTGACATCCCATTTGGCAAAAGGGATGCTAGTCCAAAAATTATTAATGCTCCAATGGCAGAACCTATAAAAGACCAGATAATTAAACTCAATGAAGATGCTTCTGGGAAAAATATCATACAAATTGTAACTGCAAAAACTGAGCCATCGGAAACTCCCATAATCGAAGGGGATGCAAGGTAATTCCTTGTCACCCCCTGCATTAATGCTCCAGATACTGCTAAAAATGCTCCAATTAAAAGGGCACTTATAACTCTCGGTAAACGAGAATACATTATAATTTGATGATTTACGTTGGTTGAATCAAAATTTAAGAAAGCATCTCTTATTATGTTTATATCAATGTCCTTTGCTCCATAAAGGATTGATAAAACCACTGTTAACACTATAATTATTGGCGATATTGATAAAATTAACATTGGTTTTGAAATCTTTTTTGACATAACACTATATACACTCCTAATTATTTAGATAACTCTGATACAGCTGCCTTTAAGAAATTTGATTTACTCCAAGCAGTTCCCCCTTGAGCTAATGGATCAACAGCATTTACAAAAACTTTTCCTTCTTTTACTGCGCTAATACTTTTCCAAATTGGATTATTGTTTAGTTCTTCTAGTGCTTTAGGCTTGTCTGAATTTTCATTCTCTGAAAATTGAACAAAAATATAATCTGGATTTAATTCTGAAAACTTTTC
The DNA here is from genome assembly GCF_002455975.1 of Clostridium sp. UBA6640. GTDB lineage: Bacteria > Bacillota > Clostridia > Clostridiales > Clostridiaceae > Clostridium_J. The sequence continues at coordinate 14,722 of NZ_DKLM01000117.1, read as the reverse complement.
TAGTGAAACCTCTTCTTGAGCTTTTGCAGCCTTAACTGGTTCTGGAGCTGTTAATCCTAAATCATTGTAAAGGACTGGATTAAAGAATACAGTTTCAGGATAAATAAATATATTGCCGCCTCTTATTCTTATAGCAACTACTTTTTTATCTTTCATTTTATCACCAAGTTTTTCCTTAGCTTCTTTTGCATCTTCTTTATATTTCTCTATAATTTCTTTTGCTTTATCCTCTTTACCACTTAATTGACCCATAAGCATAAGGTTATCTTCCCAATCTGTAGATATGTGTGAAACTGGTATAGTATCCTTTACTTTGTTTAACTTTTCTAAAGTTTCAGCTGGAAATTTAGTTGATCCCAATATTATATCTGGTTTTAATGATAAAATAGTTTCAATATTGGGTTGAATTTTCTCTCCTATAGGTTTTGTTTCAGCTGTTATTTCTTTGAACATTGCTGGAAATTCTCCACCTACAGTAATTGCACCTAAAGGTTTTACATCAAGCATTAGTGCATCTTCCATTGACTCCATAGTTCCTGTTATAACAATCTTTGCATCCTTACTTGGCACAGTATACTCTTTTCCTAAATAGGTTATCTTCTTTTCTTTATCTTCTTGTTGAGATTCATTAGTGCTTTGTTGTACTTCCTTATTAGCATTTGCACTACCCTCTTCATTATTATTTTTACTACCACAGCCAGTTGCGCCAACAGCCACTAATGCTGATAAAGTTAATACTAATAATCTTTTTTTCATTAACATCTACTCCCCTTTAATATGTTATGTATTTTTATGTGCATACAAGTGCTTAACCTACTAAGATTAAAATTTAAGTACTTATGTACCACATGTAATTAAATTTAATATAAGGTTTTGTTTATATATAAACTTTTTATTGATAATGAATATCATTATTGATTATACTTATTAATAGTTATATTTGTCAATAAATTATTTATTTTCCTTGTAAAAATTATGCTATGTATATTTCTCCTACGTAGAAAAATCTTTAATTAACTTGCTTTTACAGAAGCCAAATCGTCTATTATAAATATCTAAAATAAAATTTTTTATTTATAAATCAATTAAGTAGTACTGTAGAATTATGATATTTTTTAATCCAAACTTAAAATAATTCCAAGATTTAGATGTTTATCTACTTGCCCATTTTTTAGTTAGATGATATAATTCAGTTTGTTTACATTCTTGATAATGATTATCATTATCTTGTATAAAATAAATATAGAGTTGCTTAATAAAGATTTAACTTATACATAATTTTAATTTTTGTAACAAAAATTTTTTCTATGAATTAAAAATTAAGAATTAAAGATGAAGGATTATGGTTAAAGCCCCACTGCCAAAGTCTTTGGAGTTTTTTTAAATAAATTTTATTTTAAGAAATTTACCTTTAGTGAATTTCCTCCTAAATTCTTCATTCTTAATTATTAACCCTTAATTTCTAAGGATGTAAGCTATTTTTTAGAGTATATTTTAAATTTTTACATTATATCTCTATAGTAAAACTTAATAGGGGGATTATAAATGAAAAGAATTGCAATATATGGGAAAGGTGGAATAGGTAAATCTACAACAGTATCTAACATTTCTGCTGCACTTTCTGCTATGGGAAAAAGAGTATTACAAATTGGCTGTGATCCTAAAGCAGATTCAACTAGAAATTTAACTTACGGCAAACCTATTCCAACTGTACTTGAAACTTTAAGAAATATTGGTGATAGTGATTTAAGTTTAAAAGATTTAGTATTTGAAAGTGACAGTGGAGTTCTTTGTGTAGAAGCTGGTGGACCTATGCCTGGAGTAGGATGTGCAGGAAGAGGTATAATAACTGCCTTTGAAAAACTAGAAGAACTTAATGCTTATGAATACTATAAGCCTGATGTAGTTCTTTATGACGTTCTAGGAGATGTAGTTTGCGGTGGTTTTTCTATGCCAATAAGAGGCGGCTATGCTGATGAAGTATGCATTGTTACCTCTGGAGAAATGATGTCTCTTTACGCAGCAAGTAATATTTCCTATGCCGTAAAAAACTTTGGAAAAATGGGCTATGCTTCTCTAAAAGGTCTCATTTTTAACGCTAAAAACTTTGAAGGTGAAAAAGAATTGGTAGAAAAGACCGCAGAAGAAATTGAAACGGAAATAATTTATAGCATAGCTAGAGATCCACTAGTTCAGAAGGCAGAAGCTATGGGTATGACTGTTGTACAAGCATTTCCAGATAGTGAAATGGCAAAAAAATATCATAATCTTGCAAATATAATTTACGGAAATAAACTTGAGGAATAAATTTTGTAAGATTATTTACAAGAGGTGAATTATGGAAATTAATTCTATTTTAAAAGAAAATACTGCTATTGATAATTTAAAAAAACTTTCAAATATAAAAAAAGATAAAGATATTAAGCAAGGTGCACATGCTATTTATCCTGGCCCTAGATGTCCTCTTGCATTAGTAAATAATGTTTTTTCAGGAATAAAGGGAATTTCCACATTGATAGTTGGTACAGCTGAGTGCACTTATTATAATAAAAATATCTCCATATCTTCTAAAGATGAATTTGATGAAAATACTACTTGGTCTTATTCTTTAGATCCAAAGGAAGTTATTTTTGGATGTAGAGATAGGATTATTGAGGCATTGCAAGAAATAGATAAAACAGGTACAGAGGTAATAATTTTAGTATCTGCTTGCGTTCCTGAAATGATTGGTGAGGATTTTCAAGGAATAGCACGTAAAGCAAATTCTATTTTAAATTCAAAGGTAATTCATATAAATGCTGCACACTTTAAGTGTTATAGTTCTGTTCCCTCAAAAGAAGCTTCTTTAAGCTCTCTTTGCGATATTATGGAAAAACAAAATGTTGAAAAAAATACTATTAATATCTTAGGTGAAGGATCTAATAAGCTTCATAAAAGTGAAGTTATAAATTTGTTGAAAAAGCATAATATAAAGGTCAATTGTACAATTCCATATAATCTAACAATTGATTCTTTACGTAAAGCTCCTTCTGCTGAGCTTTCTATTGTTACAGATATTGCAGCATTGCCATTAGCTGAAAAAATTTATGAGAAGTTTGGAACCCCATATGTCCTTTTTCCTCACCTTTTAGATATTGATGAAATTAAAAATGCTTATGGGGAAATAGCTAATTATTTAGATATATCTATAGAAAATGAAATAGAAGAGCTTTATATAAAAACTAAAGAACAAATAGAAACCTATAAACCTGTTCTTAAAGGAAAACTATTTGCCAGTGGATATATGACATTAGACCCATTTATTCATTCAGCATTTCTTTCATCTTTAGGGATGAAACCAGTATACATAGAAGCAGATTATTTTTTTGATAAAAACAAATTATGGAGTGACAAAATACTTTCATTAGATTGTAATCCTTATGTAGAACATACATTTAATTTTAGTACTATAAATAGGGCTTTAAGTTCATTTCCTATAGATTACTTCTTTGGTTATACACCAATAGAAAAAAATGAAACATCATCTATGCAATGTATAAGATATAAATCTGGTGATTTTGAACTTGGATTTGAACAATCTTTAAGCCTCCTTAAAAGTATCTGCTCCGTAGATAAATCTTATAAATATGAAACTAATAGGGAGGTGAATGAATAGTGGCTCTTTATAAATACTATCCTATACCTTCTGATAGAATGGGATCACTTTGGACACTATTGCCTATAAAAGATGCGTATATACTAGAGTTTGGTACATCAGGAACTACCAGATTTGAATTAAACAGTTTTGCCAGAATGCAAGGTGAGCAAAATAGTAAAATCTTTACTACTCACTTAGATGAAACTGATATAGCGCTAGGAGAAATGACTCGTCTTGATAAGGCAGTCGATGAAATTATTAAAGCTCATAATCCATCTGTACTTTTTGTTATGCCATCTACCCTTTCAGCAACTATGGGATCAGATATTGTTATGAACTGTAGAAAATATCAAAAGAAGTATAGTAATACACAAATAATACCGATAAAAAATGATGGATTCCAAGGAAATTGGACTATGGGAATTCGAGATACACTTGATACCTTAGTAAAAACTCTTCCTGTAGATGTGAAAAAAACAGAAAATTTAACTTTTAATATAATAGGGTCCTGTGCAGATGATTTTAACTATCTTTCAGATATATATGAAATTAAGAGAATATTAAAGGAATGTTTTAATGCTAAACCAATTTGTATAATGACTTCTGATACTAATATTTCTGACATAAAATCTATGGGAGCATCTCATGTAAATATTGTACTGAGAAATGAAGGTATTAATGCTGCTAAAACTTTAGAAAATCGTTTTGGAACGCCTTATGTTTTTGGAAAACCTTACGGTCTTAAGGGAACTCTACAATGGATTGAAAAAATTTCAGAAACATTAAAAATGAAATGTAATGATGAATTTATAAGCTCTGAAGTAAATGAGTTAGAAACTTCACTAAAAGCTGCATCATCTTATACTGCTCAATTTAGCAAACCTTCAATTGTTATAGGAGGCCATTTTGATGTAGTAAGTGGAATAATAGATTTTTTAAAGGATGAAGCTGGATTTAACATATCTCATGCATGGTGTACTTCTCCTGATATGAAAACAGATACAATTCCATTTTATAAAGAAAATCAATGGGAAGAAATAATAAAAAAAGAAGATTATCAAATTCTTATGGGTAATGCTGTTACACTTAGTTTGTGTAAAAATAAATGTAAAAAGATACAAATAGATATTCCAAATTATAAATTTTACTTTTTAAAATATCCTTATACACCTTATGTAGGTTTTAGAGGAGCATTGCATTTACTAAATAAATGCTTAAATCCTTAAAATACCGCACAGTTTACAATGTAGAATTATAAATAAAGCTAATTTTTCCTCCTAATGTATTGCTACTTTCCACTTCTGGAAACAATACTCATAAACTTAACTATAATAAATATACGTATTACAATTAAAGTATTAGCTAATATCTTAAATACTACAGCTGTAAACTGTGCATTATAAATTTAATAATTATAATTACAGCATTAAAAAACAACAACTTTCCCATGAAGACAGCCTTGAAATATATAGCCGTCTCTTATTTTATCCAATAATATCACTTTGCATTTTCTTACTCAAAGAATTTAATACTAATTCATATGACATATCTATCATCTGTTTTAAAACATCATCTGGTACCTCACCATCTAAATATACAGAGTTCCAGTGTTGTTTATTCATATAATATCCTGCAGTAATATCTTTATATTCTTCCCGTAAATGCTGCCCAAATAATGGTTCACATTTTAATGTAATAATTGGTTTTTTATCTTTGTCTCCCCCCTGCATAGCAAACATTTTACCTCCTATAAGATATCTTGTTGCATCCCATTCTATCTTAAAGTCTTTTACTGCTCCACTTTTAGAAATACAATACTCATCAAGCCATTCATATTTCATATAAAACACCTTCAATTCTAATTAATAAATTACATCTTAATATAAAACAATTGTGTAATTTATTAATTAGAATTNNAATTGTGTAACTTATTTAATTTATTTATGTATTAATTATAACATCATTTCCAACATAATACATTTTACTTATTTTAAATAAACTTTCTTTTATAAAAATTGTAAAATCTAAGGATTTATATAAAACACTCTAGTTTTTTCATTACTATATTGCTATCTATTAATTCCTTGTAAAAGAATAATATCTTGATTTGTATCTTTTATACTCTTCTTATCTTCCTCTATAAATTTACACTCATCTTCAATTCGCTTTTGTGATAAGATCCATCCGGCGATAATTAATTTAGGGAATCTTCAAATAGATTCCCTAAAAAGTTTTATATTATTAATATTAGCTTTTAACGTAATTAAAGTTTAATTTTTTCTTCCCACCATCCAAAAGCTACAATAGCATTAATTGTTTCACTACTAGAAGCTCTTAAAAATAATAGAAAATTTCCACCTGGAGGTATTATTAGTTTTCCATCTTCTTCAGATACTAAAGTAGTATTAGGTGGAATAATGCGATCATATATATTAACTCCACCACTAGGTGTTCCAGTGGTAGACTGCACATATTCTAATAACACCTTAGGTTTTGGCTGTGGACATAAAGTTGTATTAGTAGGTGATACTAATGAAGAAATAGCGGGATTTCCAGGTGGATTTGTATTTAACCAAATTTCAGCTGTTATTATACTTGAAGAAAAATTAGAAACTGTTAACACATTAACAAATAAATCTTTACCAGAGCTTTTAGGATTTACTAATGCAGCCCATGCATTGCTGCTATTATTTATAAATAATGTTGGAGTTTGTCCTATAAAATACACCCCTTGTAGAGATTTATATAATGGATTTGGAATACTAACTACTTGCTGCAATGGTCTTGCAAATGGTTGACATTCACATGATTCATTTTTATCTAACATAATAACACTTCCTCTTAAATATACATTATTTAAAGTGCTTAATAGACAAAATTTTTTTAGACTAGTATGAAATTTCATCTATGCTTGTATTATATTAATATAGGCTTAAAAAAGTTATAATATTTTAAAATTAGTGTTATTAACAGTTTTTTCTCTCTTAATAAAAATGCTATTTTAAATCATGTGTGTATAGATAATTCTAGCATCATAATGTATGTTTAATTAATTATTGTCTTCAATGATTTCATATTTACACCTAGGTTTAATTTTTGTCTCAGCAGTTATTTATTCCATTATAAGCTTCTTAATATTCTCTCTACAATTTCCTTTCCCTGCACTACATTATGTCCTGAAATGCAGGTATCAAAGTCTATCTTTTGATATTTCAAAAGTGTATCATTGTATAACTTTGGATCACAATAAAGACTTGGAACAATTTCATCCATATTATCTCCAATGTTATCCCCTGCATTGATAACTTTTTCTTCCTCATCAATAACAGTTATTGAGTCAATTGTATGACCAGGAGTATATATAATCCTTATTTTATCTTCTGGAAAATACAATTCCTCCTCAAATACTAAATTAGGCAAATACATTTCTGCTTCTCCACAAACGTATTCCTTATTTTTCTGCATCATTACTTCCCAGTTTGATTCTATCATTTCTCTACATAATTTATGAGATATAATTATGCTATCTTTCAGAGAGCTATTACCCCATATATGGTCCCAATGATAATGTGTATTAATTACCACTACTGGCTTAGGATCATTTTTTATATACTCCTTTATAGGATCTACCCATAGTGAACCTAGTCCAGTATCAATAATATAATTATTTTTTTCTCCCATAATTAAATGCATGTTTAAATCCCAGAAATCTGATGGAGAACTAGTAAATAAAACATTTCTATTTTTTATTTTTTGAATTTCCATTAATTCATACCCCTTTTCTTGTAAAACTTTATAGAATAAAACAATATATTCCCTGTACTGTTCATAAATTCCTGCTACATTCATTATAATAAACAATGACTGCCCCCATGGTGTCAGTCATTGTATTAATCTAATATTTCTTTGTACTCTACCTTAAATATTTAAGTTCTATTACTTCACAATTTATAATTTTATATAAAACATCCTGATTTTTTCATTATTTCATCACTGTCTATTAATGTTGCTTCCTCTACTGAAATACCTGTGTTTTTTATAAATCCTTGTACCGCATGATATCCTACTGCATATCCTGCACTAACTGGTATACCTGTAGATTCGCATCCCTGAGCATTTACAAGTTGATCTCCAAATACATATTTACGAACTTCATTAAATCCAGTAATATCAAGTGCATCTCCTATAATTTCGAAGGATTTTTCTAACTCCTTACCTTGGACTGATGTCACCCATGGTCCTATAAATTCATCTCCATATAAGCTTGCTGCAAAACCTTCTGCTAGCCCCTCTAAGGTTATATATTGACTAACAGATACATTCATAAAATTCCATTTTACATTTTTCATAAGTACATTATGATGAAATTCATGAGCTATAATTGACTTTAAACGGGGTAAATTATATTCATTAGGTGCAATTACTATTTGAATATATCCTGGAATTGATCCCATACCAGTATAGCCTTTCATATTTGCAAGAAATTCAGGATTCCCCATGAAAATTCCCAGGGTAATACTATCTGGCAAATCTATATCAATATTTTTAAATCTTTCAGCAGATTCCTCAAGTGCTTCTTCAGCCATTATCCAAGCATCAGCTTTGTGAAGCATATCTAGCATATCATTTATTTCACTATCATAGCCATTAAGCGGCAAATACCCCATCATTTCAGGTTCCATTTTCATATTCATTATATTATACATAAGCTCAAATGGCTTAGCTAAATTGCTTTCATAAAATTCTAAACGATTTTCTTTAGGTAAATTAATCAATTCTTTATATAAATTATACGTATCTAAAATTTTAATCTCCATAATATTTTCCCCTCTATCTAAGTAGTTAGCATTAGAATACTAACCACGTTTATTTTTTATTTGAAAATATTTTCTATATTTTAGTGGTGTTAACCCCATCTATAATCTTATAATAGTCCTTTACGGACCGTTAAGGTCAACAGTTATTTTAAAAAATAATAATGAAAACCTTAATTGCCAATATAATAGTAATTAAGGCTTGTTAGTCTATAATATAATCTTTTAAATTTTGTGGTGTTGATTCTAGTGGAATTATTAGTTATATAGCATAATCAGTATAAACGTTATTCTTAGTTTGCTTAAAGTCTTCTTTCTTCTCTAAAATTGTTACATAACCTCCATGATCTTCATACTTTAGCCTTTCCGTTCTATATTCCCTATCTAAAATCTATGGTATCTCTTGAATGTTTTCTCGAATTTTCTGCGGAAGAGCTTTAAAACCTTTCTTTTTCATTCAAATGACCTAACTTCTATCATCGCTGTTACCTCTCTTAAAAATTAAAATACCCTTACCATATTCTCAAGGTAAGAGTTTCCATAATAATATATATTTCAAAATAGTACTTAATACTTTAACTTTATTTAATAAATGTAGTTATATGCTAGGTTATTTTTAATTCAGACTATGGTAATAGGAAATAATAACTTTATGTTATAATAAATTTATTACGTTAATTTAGAATTATAGTATATAAAAAGAAAGAGGTGAATACTTCTGAATAGTATAAAATGTGAACGTAGAATATATGATTATAAATTTAATACACATGCTCATTCATATGCTCAATTGATTTTACCCATTCATGGGATACTTTATATAGAAACTAATTATAAAAAACTAGCAATAGAAGATAAGCACTTATTCTTTCTTCCTCCAGATTGTAAACATACCTTTAGAGCTAATAAGAGTAATGAATTCTTGGTTTTAGATATATCTAATAATATGCTTAATAAATATGATATGGAAAATATGATAGGTGGAAGGAAACTTTTATTTGATGATAAATGGAAAGCTATAAGATATTTATTGTTAAATGAGGCTGACAATAAAAAAAGTTCTAGCTCCATTAACGACTTATTCCTCTACTGTTATCATTTTATTTCAGATGAAAGTATACCTGATTCTATAAAATATATTAATGAACACTTCGCAGAAGATATAGATTTAAAAAAATTAGCAGATATTGAGCATTATAATATAAGTTATTATAGTGAATGGTTTAAAAATAAAATGAATGTCTCTCCTATTGAATATGTACAAAATCTAAGAGTGAAAAAAGCAAAAGAACTTCTTTTAAATACAAACTTAACAATTTTACAAATTTCTCAAATTGTAGGTTATGAACATAATTCATCATTTACTAGAGTATTTAAGTATTTAGAAAAATTATCGCCTACAGAGTTTAGAAGAAAAATCAAAAAATAAGCTAAATACTAACTAGATTTTAGAAAAGACTTATCTAGCCAAAAAGTTATAATAGTGTGTAGGTAACATTTTAAAGGACTATTTTGAAATAGTTCTTTATTTTTTTAAATAGTTTAGGAGGTAAAAATGAATAATAAAATAGACATAATTATAAAGCAATTTGTAGAACACTATTCAGAAATGAGAGATGTTCAAACTAAATGGAAAGAACCTTTGGTAGCATATGCAGATGCAACGGATGAAATGTTTTATAACCTTAAAGATGCAGTAAGTCCTTCTCATGCAATACCTCAAGATTTTTTACCAGAAGCCAAAACCGTAGTAGCATACTTTATACCTTTTGATGAAGTAGTAGTTAAAAGTAATATAGAAGGAAAAGAAAGTTCGAAAGTTTGGGCAAAAACCTATGTAGAAACTAATCAACTAATATTAGATTTAAATACTTTTATTAAAAATGAACTACAAAAATTAGGATACAAATCAAACATTATACCAGCAACACATAATTTTGATAATAAAAAATTGATTAGTGATTGGTCTCATAGACATGTTGCCTTTATTGCTGGGTTGGGGAAATTTGGACTAAACAATATGCTAATTACTGATAAAGGTTGTTGTGGAAGGGTTGGTAGTTTTATAACTGATTTAAAAATAGAACCTACTAAAAGAAAAAATGAAGAGAATTGTTTATATAGACATATGAATATATGCAAAAAATGTGTGGATAGATGTGTAAATAATGCTTTAAAAGTTGATTATTTTGACAGACATAAATGTTACGAAATGTGCTTACATAATGATAAAATTCATTCAGATATTGGTTTGTCAGATGTTTGTGGCAAATGTTTAGTTAACCTTCCTTGTTCTAACACTAATCCAGTAAAACTAAATAAATAGTTCTGTTATATTATGTATTAATATAGAAAGGAAGATGTTTTTATGGTTACTTTTGACCATTTAATGAAATTAGATATACGAGTTGGAGAAATTATCGAAGTGGATTTTTTTGAAAAAGCCAAAAAACCTGCCTATAAACTATTGATAGATTTTGGTAACGAAATTGGTATAAAGAAATCGAGTGCACAAATTACTGAATGTTATAAAAAAGAAGACCTTATAGGCAAGCAAGTTTTAGGAGTGGTAAACTTGCCACCAAGACAAATTGCCAATTTTATGTCGGAGGTATTAGTGTTGGGAATTTATGCTGGACAAGAAGTGGTATTAATTCAACCACAACAGCCTGTTAAAAAAGGTGATAAATTAGGCTAATACATGTTTTCTTAATAGATGAATCAAGGACTTACTTTATTAAAGCAAATCCCATTTTACTAAATCTATATCAATAATAATGACTATATTTATATTATGATAAACTTTAAGTCTTATAATACTGATACTAAGAAGTCTACGTCAATTGCGGTACAACCCTCCATACCATAAGTAAATCATTTACCCATACGTAGAATATTTAATATTTTGACCTCAAAATCCTAAAGTGATTTTGCCTTAATTTTCTTATTATTTTGAAAAAGGTATTTACAACTAAATGAATTTGGTTTACAATAAATGTATGAAATATATTAAAAGGTCTGAAAGGAGGCTGTAAAATGTTAATTTACAACGATAGAATTAAAAAATCTCTAAACAACAATATATACAGTCTGCTGTCAGTAAATTATTTGTGTTAAGATTTAATAATATCTTGCATTATTTACATGTATAAAATTTTGACCGCAGACTTCATATCTGCGGTTTTATTATATTCTATAGATATTAATTTGAATTACTTTTTCAGTTTTATTCGATGGTCAAGCTACTGATATACTATCCTCTATAAGTTAAGATAATCAGTAATACTACTTTTTCTAAGTTCAATGAAAGTAATTCAAACTACAGTGAAAGTAAAAATCACCGTATATCTATTTAATTTGTATATAATTACCGCAGAGAAAATCTGCGGTTTTTTAATTTGTGATTTATCTATGTATATTGCTTGATAACACTGCTTTTTAAGCAAATCTATACTTATGAATGTCATAGATAAATTATTCTATCTTCTATATAAACTAATCCTATATGAAGATAACAAATTACTTTATTGATATTTTAGCCGCAGCGCAATGAAATCCTAGAGTTCTCATTGTTTCTGCGGCTTTTATATTTGATATTAAAAAGAACCAATAAAAGTTCATCTTAGGAGGGTTTAAAATGAGCCTAAAATAAAAATGCTGCGTTCGGCAGAAACTTAAATTTTTAATAGGAGGCAAAAATGAGGTTAAGATTTTTATAGATAGAAAGAATTTTTTTTAAAATTATATGATAGATATTTGATTGGAGGAAGTTATATGATAACAGGAAATATTAATGGAATAAAAAAAATAATACTTGAAAAGCTAGAGGGTTTATATGAACTTACAATAGATAGCTACAGCATCTTTTCTTATGAATTAGTAGAGAAAATTAATGAAATTAGTAGAACTATAAAAAAAGAACTATGTGTAGTTATTGATAGACGTGGAAAAATCACTGCAATTTCAGTTGGTAAAATTAATAATGTTGAAATACCATATATAAATGCTACAGATAAAAAGCTAAGTGGATTTAGAGTAATTCATACTCATCCTACTGGTGAAAGTAAGCTATCTTCAATGGACATTTCAGCCTTAGTAGATTTAAAATTAGATGCTATTGCTGCCATTGGAGTTAAGGAAAATATAGAAGATACCGATATAAATATAGGTTTCTGCGATGTTTATAATAATAGCCTGACATTTAGAGAACTTGAAAATCTAAGTCTAGAAGATTCATTGCAGTTAAACTTTAAAGATAATATAAATTATATTGATAAAATAATTGGTGATGTAGTGGAATGCGAAGATGATGTTGAAAAAGCTATTTTAGTGGGAACTGACAGTGAAGAAAGTCTTGAAGAGCTTAGTAATCTTGCCAAAGCTTGCAATGTTGTTCCTGTATACAGAACATTTCAAAAGAAAAATAGAGTGCATTCTGCTTATTATGCAGGACAAGGTAAGGTTCAAGAAATAGCACATTTAAGACAACTTAAAAATGCTAATGTAGTAATATTTGATGATGAGCTATCTGGTTCCCAAGTTAGAAATTTAGAAGGAGCTATTAAATGTAAAGTGATAGATAGAACAACATTAATTCTAGATATTTTTGCAAGGCGTGCTAAAAGCAAAGAAAGTATACTACAAGTTGAGCTGGCTATGCTTACTCATAAGCTTTCTAGATTAAGAAATGCAAATGCAAATCTTGCAAGAATTAAAGGTGGTGTTGGAGTAAAAGGTGGTGTTGGCTCAAGAGGACCTGGAGAGAAAAAGCTTGAAACTGACAGAAGACACATTGAGGACAGAATAGAGGAAATAAAAAGTGAGCTATCTAAAATAATCAATCAAAGAGCTATTCAGAAGGTTAAAAGGTCCAAAAACAATATTAGTAGAGTTGCTATTGTAGGCTATACTAATGCAGGTAAATCAACTTTAAGAAATAAAATATGTAAAATTGCTGCTTCTAATATTATAAATAAAGAAGGTGTTCTAGAAGCTGATATGCTTTTTGCAACATTAGATACTACTGTTAGAGCTATAACATTAAGTGATAACAGAAAAATTACTCTTTCTGATACCGTTGGTTTTATTAGTAAACTTCCTCACGAACTTGTTGAGGCATTTAAATCAACCTTAGAAGAAGTAGTTGAAGCTGATTTACTTCTCCATGTAGTAGACGGATCAAATANNTCAAATAAAGAAGCAATAAAACAAATAAAATCAGTAAACATAGTTCTTAATGAGCTTAATGCTAAAGATAAAAACACTATAGTTGTTTTAAATAAAATTGATAAAGCTTCTGATAAAAATTTAAAAGAGTTAAAAGACTTCTTAAAAGATGAAAAAATAATAGAAGTCAGTGCTATAGAAGAAATAAATTTAAAGGATTTGCTTAACATGATAGGTAAAGATATCCCAATTAAATTGGTAGAAAAAGATTTTATTATACCTTATAGTGAGCAAGAACTAGTTTCAATGATTCATGAGAATTCTAATGTCATTAATGAAGATTACATTGAAGAAGGAACTCACATCAAAGCCTTAGTCCATGAAGAAATTTATAAAAGATGTGTGGACTTTGAGGTAAAAGTGTATCCACAGATGTAGATACACTTATTTTCCACCTCTGGGGAAC
>NZ_DKLM01000117.1:0-570 GCF_002455975.1 Clostridium sp. UBA6640 | reverse complement strand
AACATTGTTCGCCATTTTTTTACGTGTATAATATTATCAAATGCTACCATCATAATTATATTAACGTGATATTACTATAGCACTTCTTTAGATTTTGAAAAGCTCTCTTAGTGATGATTTCATTAAAAAACGGTCTGGATTCACAGAGAACCCAGACCGTTACTTTCTATACAGAAGCTTTCTACTATATAATTACTACAGGCTTAATTAAATCCTTTGGTTTCTGCTTCATAAGCATCAACGCCTCTTCCATATGTTCAAACCCGTTGAATTTATGAGTAAGAAGTTTTGATGTATCAAGACGTCCAGTTACCATAAGAGAAGCAAGTTTTTCCATACGTAGACGTCCACCTGGCATCAAACCGCCGCGAATTGTTTTATGTCCCATTCCGCAACCCCATTCGATACGAGGAATTTTAATATAGTCTCCCTCACCAAGGTAATTTACGTTACCAATTACACCACTTGGTTTTAACATTCTGATTGCTTCATCAAATGTATTAACATCTCCACCGGCAATGATAACTCTATCAACACCTTTTCCGTGAGTTTTCTCCATAATCTGTTCTA
>NZ_DKLM01000037.1 GCF_002455975.1 Clostridium sp. UBA6640 | reverse complement strand
ATTATTAAACTTTTTAATATCTTATTAATTGTATATTATTAATTTAAAATTCTATATATGTTAAAAAGTTTAATAATCACTGATATTTTAAATTAATAATTAAAAATTATTTTTTTACATAACTACCATTATTTATTGTTTTTTTAATTTTACTAATTTATTTATTCTGTTAATTATAAAAAAACTATGAATTAATTAAAATTAATTCATAGTTTTATTTTGTCATTTCTTTTTTATATTATGTATACTATACTATATTTCTCTTTAAAATATTTGCCATTTCAATCATCTCTTCTGAATTATCCAAAGTTAATTTAGTAACTTCACTACCACCGATCATTCTTGCAATTTCATATTTTTTTTCTTCTTTATTCATTTTTGTAACATTAGTATAAGTAGTATTTTCTAATGATTCCTTTGCAATTAAATAATTATAATCTGCCATACTAGCAATTTGAGGTAAATGAGTTACACAAAAAACCTGATGATTCTTAGAAATTAAGTACATTTTCTCACCAACTCTTTGAGCTATTCTTCCACTTATTCCTGTGTCTATTTCATCGAATATTACTGTAGGAATTTCATCCTTATCTACAAATACAGTTTTAAGTGCTAGCATAATTCTAGATAGCTCTCCACCAGATACAATCTCTTCTAAAGGTTGAAGTGGTTGACCTGGATTCGTAGAAATATTAAACTGCACCTTGTCACTTCCATTATTTGATAATTCTGTAGTATGTATTATTTCTATTTTAAATGTGCTTTTATCAAGTCCTATATAATCAAGCTCTCTTTTTATATTTTTTTCTAATTGTTCGCTAATTTCAACCCTCATATTATAAATGTTTAGAGCTTGTTTTTGCATTATATCTACTAATTGCACTTTTTCTTTTTCTAACTTTTCAATAATTTCTCCACTATTAAGTAATTCATCAAATCTTTTTTCTAAATCCGATTTGTAACTTAATACATCCTCAATAGTTTCTCCATATTTTTTCTTACAAGCTCCTAATTGATACATTCTAGAGTTTACAAATTCTAATTCTTTCTCATCATAATAAATACTATCTTTTAAGGTTCTAATTTCATCTGTATTTTGCTCTATCAAATAATAACATTCCTCTAGGGCATTAGATATATTTTTAATCTCACTCTTATGCTCTTCTATAGTTCTTAGTTCTCTAATAACATGTGATAATCCATCAATTACAGAAAATCCTTCTTCTAGATTGTTTTTTAATAAATTATAAGAGGATAATAAACTTTTTTCTATTTTTTCAGCATTAGATAAAAGTGAAAATCTTTCTTCTAATTCCTCATCTTCTCCTAATTTAGGACTCATACTATTTATTTCATCGATTTGAAACTTAATAAAATCCATATTTTTTTCCCTCTGATTATCATTACCTCTTAAATCAGAAATTTTTTTCTCAATTGAGGATAGCTTATCATAGTTTTCTTTATAATCATTTAGCAAATGTCCTATTTTATCACTACCAAAAGCATCTACATAATTTATATGATTACTATTATCTAATAAATTTTGATTTTCATGTTGACCATGAATATCTAATAACACTTCGCTAATTAGTTTTATTTTTGATAATATTAAAGTTTTATTATTTACCTTTGCAATAGATCTACCTGTATTAAAACTTTCTCTAGTTAAAACTATTACATCATCATAATCTATATCTAGTATATCTAGAATTTTTTTAGTTTTTTCGTTATCAATAGCGAAAATTGCTTCTACTATAGTCTTTTCTTCACCAGCTCTAATTAAATTTTTATTAAACTTTCCACCTAAAACATAATTAATTGCATCTATTAATATAGATTTTCCTGCTCCAGTTTCTCCAGATAAAACATTAAAACCTTCTTCAAAATCTATAGATAATTCTTCAATTAATGCAAAGTTCTTAATATTTAATTGTAAAAGCATCCTTTAATCATCCTATCTATGAATCAAATTTTTAATTAATGATACTATCTCTTCTGCTTTTTCATCGCTTCTAGTAATAACTAAAACAGTATTATCTCCAGCTATAGTACCTGCTATTCCATCTAGTTCAAAAGAGTCCAGTGCTTCTGCAGCTAAAGCAGCTGAAGCGGATATAGTTTTAACTACTAAAAGCTTATCAATTTTTTCTACAGATAAAGCAGTCTTTGATAACATATTTGCCATAGCATTTGGATTATAATTTTTTGCTTTAGTTGGTGCTGAATACTTGTATTTCCCATTATGAGATAAAATTTTTATAAGATTTAGCTCCTTAATATCTCTTGAAACTGTTGCTTGGGTTACATTAATCCCTTCATTCCTTAGTTCTTCCGCTAATTCTTCCTGAGTTTCAACATCTTTAGATTTAATAATCTCATAAATCTTTTCATGACGTAAACTTTTCACGAATTATCACCTTCACACTCTATTGACCTAGAAATTATTTTTTTTCTTAATACCTTAAAATAATTATAGTCATTAAATTTTATTAATTTACATTTTCTTGGTAACACTTCTACAAATACTTCTTCATCATGATTAAGTTCAACCACATTTTGTCCATCAATATTTAAATAGGCACCTTCAGAATAAGATTTTATTTTAACATTTATCTTGTTCTCAGAATGCACTACTATTGTTTTAATTCCTACTGAAATTGGACAAATTGGTGTTACTGATATAATATCCAAAGTTGGATAAATTATAGGACCTCCTGCTGATAATGAATATGCTGTAGATCCTGTTGGGGTGCTAATAATCAATCCATCCGCCTTATAATTTATATAAAAAGTGTTATCTACATATATGTAATAACTAATGGCTCTGGATAAAGTTCCTTTTGATACAACAATATCATTTAAAGCTGTATAATAATATTCACTATTACTTTTGGGAAGTGAACATTTTATCATCATCCTATCATCAATATGAAATTCTTTATTAAGTATCCTTTTAATTGCCTCTTCAAAGTCGGACAATTCTATACTAGATAAAAAACCCAAATGGCCTATATTTACTGCCAGTATAGGAGTCTCAAATTTCTCTACTGCTGTTGCAGCTCTTAAAATAGTTCCATCCCCACCTAAGGCTATCAATAAGTCTAAATCCCTATTTTTTTCTTCTTCTAAATAAAGAGCATCATAGAATTTGTATATTTCACAATTTATAAAGTATTTTCTTACTATTAATTCAACATACTCTATTGTTTTACCTTCTTTATCTTTTGTCGAATTAATATTTATACCTATTTTTTTCATATCTCCTCCGTGGATAATGCAAAATGGGATGAATTCACAACCTTAGAAATAAGGTCGTAACTAAATTCGTCCTTGTTATTATGATTTTTAGTAAATTCTATTAAATATTCAATATTACCATTAGGTCCCTTAATAGGAGAATAACTTAAATTCATTATTTTAAGACCTATTTCTTTAAGGAACTCTACGATTTCAATTATAACATCTTTATGAATATCTGGTTTTTTAACAACGCCTTTTTTATTTACTTTTCCTATTCCAACTTCGAATTGCGGCTTAATAAGAGCAACGCATATTCCATCATCTTTTAATAGACTTACCACAGATGGAATTACCTTTTTTAAAGATATAAAGGAAACATCTATTGATGCAAAATCGCAGTACTCTCCAATGTCTTCAAGAGTTAGATATCTGACATTAGTATTTTCCATAGAAATTACCTTAGGATTTTTCCTAAGGTCTTCTACCAATTGATCAATACCAACATCAATAGCATAAATTTTACTAGCTTTATGCTTAAGCATACAGTCAGTAAACCCGCCAGTAGATGCTCCAATATCTAAACAGATTTTTTCCTCTAAATCAATTGAAAAAATTTTTAGAGCTTTCTCAAGTTTTAGCCCTCCCCTACTAACATAGGGCATAACTTCTCCTTTAAACTCTATTAGTACATTTTCATCAAATTTCTTACCGCATTTTATTTCCTTTATATTATTAACATAAATTTTACCGTCAATTATGTACTCTCTAGCTTTTTCTCTAGAATTAGCAATTTTTTTATTATAAACTAAAACATCTAATCTCATCTTATTGTTACACATATAAACTCCTTTATAGAAGATTTATAATACTATTATAAATACCTTCAGTATCTAAATTATAAATTTTATATAAAGTATCCGCTGAACCGTGAGTTATAAATTTATCATTAAATCCTAAATTTATAACTTTAGTATTTTTTGAAATACTATTTACATACTGAAGAACATTGCTACCTAATCCACCAGATATTACATTGTCTTCAATAGTTACAATACTATATCCACCTTCTATAAGTTCCTTTATTAAATTTTTATCTAAAGGTTTGATAAAACAAGCATTTACCACTGTACTTTCAATATTATTTTGTAGAAGCTTTTCTCTAACTAAAATGGCATTTTGAACCATTTTTCCAGTAGCTACTAATGCTATTTTACCCTTCATCCCTTGAAGTACTTCCCATTTACCCTTTACAAGTTTCTTTATAGGAGACAGATGTATATTCTCATTATCTCCACCACGAGGATACCTTATAGCTATGGGATAATTTTCTCCTAGTGCAAAGTTAAGCATAGTTTTAAGTTCATCTACACACTTAGGACTCATTATTGTCATATTAGGTATATGTGATAAATAAGACAAATCAAATATTCCTTGGTGAGTTTCTCCATCTTGTCCTACTATCCCAGCTCTATCAATAGCAAAAACTACTGGTAAATTTTGCAATGCCACATCATGAAGAA
Organism: Clostridium sp. UBA6640; assembly: GCF_002455975.1. Lineage (GTDB taxonomy): Bacteria > Bacillota > Clostridia > Clostridiales > Clostridiaceae > Clostridium_J. The sequence continues at coordinate 12,492 of NZ_DKLM01000037.1, read as the reverse complement.
CCTGATCATAAGCTCTTTGAAGAAAAGTTGAATAAACTGCAAATACTGGTCTTAACCCTGATGATGCCATACCAGCAGCCATAGTTACTGCATGCTGTTCTGCAATTCCAACATCAAAAAATCTTTTAGGAAATTCTTTAGCAAAATCTCCTAATCCAGTTCCTTCAGGCATAGCAGCAGTAATTGCCACTACTTCTTTTTTCTCTTTAGCTATATTTATAAGTTCCTCTCCAAAAACAGATGAATAACTTTTGCATTTATTGGAACTTACTTTACCATTATTGCAATCAGAAGGTCCTACACTATGGAACTTCTGTGGAGATTTTTCAGCAAAAGAATATCCCTTTCCTTTAGTGGTTATTGCATGTATTACAACTGGTCCATCTATATTTTTAGCCATTTTTAATACCTTGCTTACCTCTTTTATATTGTGTCCATCAATAGGTCCAATATATTTAATACCCATATCTTCAAAAAACATTCCTGGTACTAAAATTTGCTTTAAGCCATCTTTAATTTTATGTATAGAATTTACCATACCCTTTCCAACAGTAGGTATCTTTTCTAATGTGGATGTAACATCATTTTTCATCTTGTTATAAAAGGAATCCATTCTTATTTGACTTAAATAGGTAGATAATCCTCCTACATTTTTAGATATAGACATTTGGTTATCATTTAATATTATAATAAGCTTAGTCTTTTTATCACCTACGTCATTCAATGCTTCTAAAGCCATACCTCCAGTTAGTGCACCATCACCAATAACTGCAATAATGTCATTATTTTCTCCTCTTAAATCTCTTGCTCGCGCCATTCCTACAGCTGCAGATATTGAAGTACTACTATGACCTGTTTCAAAAAAGTCATATTTACTTTCTTCTCTTTTAGGAAAACCACTTATTCCGCCATAATTCCTTAAGCCGTCAAATTCATCTTTTCTTCCTGTCAAAATTTTATGAACATAGGATTGGTGCCCTACATCCCATATAACTTTATCTTTATCAAAATTAAAAACATTAAATAAACTAATAGTTAGCTCAACTACACCTAAATTAGAAGCTAAGTGGCCTCCTGTTTTTGAAACTTTTTCTATCAAAAATTGGCGTATTTCTTGAGCAAACTCATTTAGTTCTTGTATATTCATCTCTCTTATACTGCGAAAATCACTATAACTATGTAAGTATTTTGTCATTTTTTTATCCTCTTTTTACAAAATGTAATATTTTTGCAACCGTAAAAATTATATCATTGCTTTTTGCAATAGCAAATTTCTTCCCCATAGCTTTTCCTCCTACGGTCATAGAAGCAATTATAGCGCTAACTATAGCCGCTATAAATACATAATTTAAGGTTGGGTATAAATGTTTGACTTTTTCCACTATAACTACGCCTATAGATCCACTTATTATACCACATATATCGCCTACAACATCGTTGCAAAAATTAGAAACCTTGCTAGCATTTCTCATTAATTTTACAGCTATATTGGCTCCCCCTATTTTTTGAGATGCCATTGAATGAAATGGCACTTCATTACCAGCAGTCACAGCAGTACCAACTATATCAAAGATAACTCCTAATAAAACAATAAAAAGCAATATTCCTATAGCTATTGGTACATTTACTTGTGACAGTGTAGCTTCAGATAGGAGTGAAACTGAACCACTTATAATCATCGTGGATATAATAATTACAAAAATCCAACGGTTTTCTTTCTTTTTACCTTCTTTTTTTGAATTTTTATTTCTTTTTTTATATCTATCTTTACTCAATATAATCCTCCAAAAAATCAAAAAGTGGTAATATATTAAGTAAATTTTGCGGCTTAGGTCCAGCAGGATTTCCCATAGAGCAACTAAAATGTCGCCATTTCAGTAGTTTCCTTTTAATGCTCTATCTATAGTGTTACCAAATCTATAGGGCTAGATTACCACTTAGTCCACACTACAATCCCTAATATATTTTACAAAATAAACAGTCTAGGAGATTTCCTCAACAGTTAGGTATTTTTTTATCCTCTTTTGCAGCATAGGTTTTAGTGAGCAATAACCGCAATGCTTTGGCCTAAGCATATTGGTTTGTTCTCACCTCTACCCACCCCACTCAAGGCAAGCTACTCTGCACATAGCTAAATTTACCACAATACAGGTTTAATCCATTGCCGTACTTTAGATATTTCTTCCAAAGCACATACAATGGTCTCCACGGATGTAGGGTCAATGTCGCATGCCTTTGCGATTGCCCCACAACCTTACTCCCAGCACCAACCCACAACTGGGCGTTATAAGCCAGCACAAGGAACTTCATCGATATGCTCTTTAACGGATTTTTAGCCCCGCCCTCAAAAATACTTACCTGACTAGAATACTGCACCACCTTTTGAAACACATTATACCACATGAAATAAAAATGTCAAAATCGTAAATTTCACTTAAAAATCTCTTTTAAATTAATATTGGCGCTCTAATAAAAACATGGTTAATTCACTCAATAAGGATGTGTTTTTATTAAGTTTATTTAATAATTCAAAGCATTCTTTAGTAATTTCTTCACATAAATTTTTACACTTTTCTAAACCATACATCGTAACAAAAGTTGTCTTCTCATTATTCTTATCACTTAAACTTTTTCCTATAAGATTTTCATCTCCAGTAACATCTAATATATCATCTTTTATTTGAAAAGCTAATCCTAATTTATCTCCATACTCTCCTAAAATGCGAATTTCTTCTTCTGTTGCACCGCCTAAAATTGCACCACTTATAATTGAAGCTTTTATAAGTTGTCCCGTTTTGTTTTTATGCATTTTAAGCATTGTTTCTTCAGATATTTTTTTATGTTCACTTTCTATATCTATAATTTGCCCTAATATCATTCCTTCTGCGCCTGAAGCATTAGCTATAATATTAGAAGCTTTTATTTTTCTTTCCTCACACTTTAAGCATTCTTTAAGCATTATTATCATAGCTTCATTTAGTAGACCATCGCCAGCTAAAATAGCCCTAGCTTCTCCAAATTTAATATGATTTGTTGCCATTCCTCTTCTTAATTCATCATTATCCATAGAAGGCAGGTCATCATGTATTAAAGAATATGTATGAATCATCTCCATAGCTGCTGCAAAAGGTAATGCTTCCGTATAATTTTCTTTATATAATCCATAAGCTAGAAGTAAAAGCATAGGTCTGATTCTCTTTCCACCTATATTTAAACTATAAACCATTGGTTCAAAATATCCTTTATTTTCTGATGACTTATTTTCGAAATATTCATTTATCCATGTTTCTATTAAATTTTTATAGTCTTTTATAAACATTTCCATTTCCTTTCCATTATATACAATCAACAATAGAATATTTACTACTTATCAATTGCACATATTTCTTTTTTTAGAATTTGCTATAAATAAAAGGCAATATTATTTAATAATTAGAATTAATCAACTTCTTCAAAATTAAAATCCTTTTCTTCACCATTTGATAATAACTTAATCTTGCCTTCATACTCATTTAACATTTTGTAAAGTTCATTACAAAGTTTAATTCCTGCTTCATATTGTTTCATAGAGTCTTCTAAAGTTAGCTCACTACTCTCCATGTCAGAAATTATTCCTGTCAATCTCATTAATTTATCTTCATAACTTTCTTTTTTTCTTGCCATTAAACATTCTCCTTATACTGAACTTTAAAATCACCACTACCATCTTTAAATAAAATTTTGATTTGATCTTTTGTTTTTAAGGATTTAATTGAAGTTATTAAATTATTATTTTCATCTTCAACTAATGCATATCCTTTATTTAGTACATTTAATGGATTATGAGCACTTAACAATTCATAACTTTTAGAAATCTTTAATAATTGTTTTTCTAGCATGCTCTCAATTTTATTATCTAATAAATTTTTAAATTTATCTATAGTTTGATACTGATTAATAACATAATTTTCTGGACTGTTTAATTGAAGAGTCTTTATATATAAATTTAATTTATTTTTTTCTTCTTTAATTTTTTTATCTATATTTATATTAATTAATCCTTTATATCCAATCAATCTGTCTTCTAAATCCTTCAGAACCGGAACTGTAAATTCTGCTGCTTGTGACGGAGTTGCAGCCCTCTTATCACTAACAAAATCACTTATAGTATAATCTGTCTCATGACCTACCCCTGTAACTATAGGCTTTATAGAAGCTGAAATAGCCCTTGCTACTATTTCTTCATTAAAAGGCCATAGTTCTTCAATAGATCCTCCTCCTCTAGCTAAAATTATTACATCTACATCTTCTATGCTATTTAAACACTCTATAGCTCCTACTATATCTTCACTAGCATTAGCTCCTTGAACTAAAGAAGGACATATAAGTAAATTAACTTTAGGATTTCTTCTAGTTGATACATTTATAATATCCCTAATAGCTGCTCCTGTAGGTGAGGTTATAACGCCTATAGTCCTAGGAAAAACAGGTAATTCCTTTTTTCTAGAAGAGTCAAAGATTCCTTCTATTTCTAATTTCTTTTTTAACTTTTCGAAGGCTATATAAAGCTCACCTTGTCCATCTACTTCCATACTATTACAATATAGCTGGTACACACCTTCTTTTTCATACACAGATATTCTTCCACTAACAACAACATTCATACCATTTTCAGGTATGAATGTTAATGAGTTTGCATTACTTTTAAACATAACGCAATTTATTTTAGAAGAATGGTCTTTTAAAGAAAAATAAATGTGCCCACTACTATGAATTTTTACATTAGATAATTCTCCTTTAACATTAGAATTACTAAGTATAAAGTCATTATCAATAGTCTTTTTAATATAACTATTTAATGCGGTAACACTAATTATTTTTTTATACATTTTTATTCCACGCCTCACAGGTATTTCTTAATAGCATAGTTGTTGTCATAGCGCCTACTCCTCCAGGTACTGGACTTACATGAGATGCTACTTCCATCACTTCATCATAGCATACATCTCCTTTAATTTTTCCATCTACCATTGTAGTTCCAACGTCTATAACAATTGCTCCATCTTTTACAAAATCTTTTGTTACAAATCCTGGTCTGCCAATTGCAGCAATTAATATATCTGCTTCTTTACAAACTTCTTTTAAATTTTTTGTTTTAGAATGACATATAGTAACAGTAGCATTTTCATTTAATAAAAGTTGTGCTACCGGCTTTCCTACTATATTACTTCTTCCTATAACTACTGCATTCTTTCCTTTAATATCACTTTCAACATACTTAATAAGCTCAAGTACACTTTTGGCAGTACAAGGTATAAAGCACTTTTCTCCCTTGTACAATCTTCCTGTATTAATATCTGTTAATCCATCTATGTCTTTATTATGACATATTGCTGAAGTTACTTCTTTTTCATCAAAATTCTTTGGTAGGGGTAATTGAAGAATTATTCCATCTACTGTATTATCACTATTTAACTCTTTAATTTTACCTATAAGTTCTTCCTGTGTAATAGTTTCATCTAATATTAGAGAGTTATAATTTACATCTAGGGATTCACTGAGCTTTTGTTGATTTTTCATATAAGAAATAGATCCACCATCATTTCCCACTAAAATAGCTACCATTGACGGTTTTCTTACACCTATTAATGTTTTTTCTTCAATTCTAGCTTTTATGTTTTCTCTATGAGTTACAGCAATTTGTTTTCCATCAATTTTTATACTCATTACAGTATTCCCCCTTTTTAATATTATTTACCTTTAATTATACTATTTAATACTCCATTAATAAAGGAAGAAGCATTATCTTCTCCATATTTCTTCGCAAGTTCTATAGCTTCATTAACTGATACCTTTTCAGGAATATCATCTTCAAACAAGATTTCACAAATTGCTATTCTAAGTATAGCTAAATTCATTTTTGATAGTCTACTTAAGCTCCATTTAACTAAATTTTTTTCTATGGTTTCATCAATTAAAATTATGTTTTCATTAGTAGTCTTTAAAATTCTTATTATGTACCCAAAATCTACATCATCCAATTTTATGTCAGTATTTTCTTTAAAGCTTTCAACTATATCAGTATAACTTTCTTTATTTATTGACATTTCAAATAATAGCTTCATAGCTATTTCTCTTGACTTTTTTCTATTCATAAATTGCCTCCTAAATATGTAATTATTAATTTATGTCATTTTTAAATGTATGCTGAAATTTTAATTATAGCTATTATATCTTATATATAGGTTTACTACTTCCTAATTTAATCTATAACTCTATATACTTAGGCATCGAATTGTTAAATTTTCTAACTTATGTAATACAAAGCTTATACATTAAGTCCTAAAATAATATACATTGCATAAAATATCTTTAAACTCTATCTCATTATTTTTATTACCGATATATACAATAACCTATGATATAATTATTTTCAACCTGAAAATAATTATATCATAAATAATTGACACAATAAAAGAAAAGTAAACATAAAAACACCCTCTTTATCAGAGGGTGTTTATTGCTAGTTCTCTTTTGCATCTTCCTTATCTGATTTAGGGAGTATAACATTTTGTACAAAAACATTAACTGCTGATACTGTTAAGCCTGTCATTGTTTCTACAGTTCTTCTTACATTACTTTGAACTTTTTCTGCAACTTCAGATATCTTAACTCCATACTCAACTGTAATATATAGATCTATAACAGCACTATCCTCTTCTAAACTAACCTTAACTCCTTTGGAAGCATTTTTCTTTCCTCCAAAGATTTGGCTAATTTCTCCTACTAAGCTAGCACTCATTCCAGTAATACCTTTTATTTCAGATGCTGCTATTCCAGCAATTACACTAACCACCTCGTCAGATATTTTTACAATACCCATTTCTATGTCGTTGATTTCCTCATGTATTTTATTTTCTTCCATATCAGTACCCCCTTGCATTTACATAGGTAAAAGTTGTTAAAAATATTATATCAGATAAAGAATTATATTACAAATACTATTCCATAGCCTTTATTTTTATATCTTTAATATTAGCTTTATTCATTACTACATCTTTTACTTGTCTTATTTGTTGATCAGTTAATTCTTCACCAGCTTTTACAACTATGTTAGCTTTGCTATCTTCTAATTCACATACTGCTTCTTCAAAGCCTTGTGCTTTTAAAGCAAGCTCAATATTGGTTTCTTTATCTGTTCTAAGTGCTAAATTTTTATACTCTTCAGCAGCTTCAGCTTTTTGCTCAGCAGGAGTATTTTCATCATCTAATAAAGTTTTTAAGGTTTGAATAGCTTTATTTCTACCTTGCTCACGACTTAGTCTTGATTCTGTAAAATAATTAGTACTACTTGTAGTCTTAGTCTTTTCTTCTTTAATTGTCTCGCCTATGAATTGATCATCAGTTACATATAGTGGTCCATTTACCTTAGTTGCAGCATATCCACATAATACTATAACTACTAGTAATGCAGAAATAATAACAGTTTGTTTTTTGTTCATTTATTTTCCCCCCAAAATTTTATTTCTAACTCATTATATGCTAATTTTTCATAGGATATACCTGTACTTTTTCTTCCTCTAAACCGAAAAGATTAGTAACTGCTTGACGCACTCTAAGTTCTGTTACTTTATCCCCTGCACCTTCAGCTACTATACATATACCAGTTATTTTAGGATTATAGGTTTTAACTATTAAGGGTTCTGTTTTCCCTCCATCATTAGACATCACAACAGTACTTCCACCATTCTCCTGTGTTATATCCCTTTCCCCTCCACTGGTATCTTTTTCTTTTGTAGTACTTTTTGAATCATTTACATTGAATGCTGGAACTTGCTCTTCACCACCATCAAAATAAATCATCGCCTCTATCTTTCCAACACCTTCAATTTTTCCTAAAATACTTATTAGCTCATTTTGAACTTTTTCTTTATAAGATATTTTTGCTTCTATAATACTAACTTCTTGCTTATTATTATTGTTATCATTATTAATCATATTAGAAGCTTTCGTATCTTTAAAAAAACTTCCTACAATTGTTAGTGCTATTCCAGCCAATAGGAGTAAGAGTAAATTAAACGTTTTATTGTTTGAATTTGTTTTTTTACTTGTTAGCTTATTTTTACCCTCATCAGGATTATTTATTCTGGCATTCACATTATTTTTACCTTTGTTAAAATCCATTAGTATGTTTTTGAGCTTATCAAAATTCACATTTATTCCTCCCTTTTTATTCATAGGTTAAATATAATTAATTACTGTTATATTATGAATTTTCTCTATAAACATATATGATTTCTTCAGATACACTATACTTAGAGCTAATATACCTCTTTATTTCTAGTGCATTCTCATCCTGAGGATCTTGAACTTTATCCACTGTTACACTGTCACTTCCTATTTCTACCTTCTTTACCTTTTTAACACTACTATCATTTAATCCAATTTCTATACTATCAATTTGGAAGCCATTAGATTCTTTAATAAATGACGCTTCTACTTTTGTTTTAAACTTTTTATCACCATATTTCTCTTGAAGGTCCTTGGTACACTGTATCTCCATATTCTGTTCAAAATTTTTAATAGTATTTTCTACATTGGCTTGTCTATATTTTTCATAATCCACTTCATACTTTTGATCAAATATGTATGCAGCAGAATCTTCAATTTCCCTATGAATGTCTGCCTTAGAATCTAAAAGTTTAACAATTGGATTTAAAATTATAACTACTAATATTAGACCTAATGCAAATTTGCAATATTTTTTTAGTTTATTATCTGGTAGTATCATCTGTACTGCTGTAATGAAAAACACTGCAGTACAAATATTTATTATCCATTGATTTAAAGAGTTTATCATTTTTTCACCACCCTATCCTCACAGCATTATAATACTTTTTCCTGTAGAGGCTACAATGGTAATCATTATGAAGAACATTATGCTTACACTTATTATGCAAGAATTTATCATAATAAGAGAATTTCCAGCTGAATCAATCACTGAAACAACTTTCTTATCGCTTATAGGCTCTATTAAGGCTGCAGTAAGCTTATATATAAATGCCATAATTAATATTTTTATTATTGGAAGTAGCATTATTACTATTACTACTATTAACCCTATAGAGCTTATAGCATTTTTTAAAAGCACTGTATAGCCTGCTACTGTAGAAATAGCATCAGATAATGTTTTTCCTACTACAGGTATAAAGCTATCAACTGCAAATTTTGCAGTTTTCATAGTTACTAAATCAAGACTTTTGGCTGCAATACTTCTTATAGTTATTATTGCTATAAAAATAGTCATAAATATTCCTTGTATCCATAGTGCTGATTTTCTAAGAAGGTTTGATAAATTATTTACTTTATAATCATCAGAAATATTATTAACAAATTCCAATACAAAACTCATGCAGATTATAGGTATTAGTACGGTAGCATAAAATCTTGCTCCTACACTACTTATTCCCATTATTATTGGATCCATTAAAGTTGCTTCCACAAAACCTCCAACACTAGCCAAAAGCATCATTAATACAGGGAATAATGCAGCTACAAAATTGCTCATTTCCATAATTGCATCCTTAGCTAAAGTTACACCTATATAAAAGCCCTTTACAATTAGAATTATCATTACAGAATAACAAGCAAAATAAGCAATATTAGTTAAACTTTCATTACTAAATGCACTTTGAAGATTATTTAATAGTGCACATACAATTGCTACAATTATTAGTGAACCTACTAATTTAAAAGCAACTAAAATCTCTTTAAATGCATATGTGGAAAAGTATTTAAATAGAGCTTTCATAGATAGTCCACTATCTCCGTTTTTCATATAGTTTTTTACAAATTCTTTTGGATTCATATTATTTAATATTTCATATTCACTTTGTATATTAGTTATATAATCATATAGTTTTTCTATTTGTATATTTTGTTCTTCTGTTAATCCAGTGGTATCTTCCATAGCTTGTACATTAAAAGGTAACCACAATATAATAGCTAATACTAACAAAAACCTCTTCATATTCTACCTCTACATTATCTTTAATATAGTTTGCATAACTCCCATAAGTATTGGCATTGCTAAAGTAAGTATTAATATTTTTCCTGCAAATTCAACCTTAGATGCTATGCTGTTTTCTCCTGCATCCTTGCAGACCTCACTGCAAAATGAAGATAAATAAGCTATTCCCAAAATTTTAAATACTGTATCTAGATAAATCACATCAATATTTGCTTTATTGGCTAAGGTTTGAAGAAAATTTATTACAACTGTTAACTTACTTATCATAAATAAAAATATGATTATTCCAGCTATTAAACTCACAAATAATGCAATATCATCTCTTTTTCCTTTAATAGTTTGAGTGATAAAGAGAGCACAAAATGCAAAGCCTACTATTTGCAATATTTCCATAATGTCCTCCTTTTAGAAATAANNCTTATTATCATCATCAAAATTATTATTATTCCTGCAAAATTTGCTATTACAGCATATTCTTCTTTACCACCGCTTTTTAAAACCTTATCTAATATTATAAGAACAACCCCTACTGCTCCAATTTTAAATATTAAATTGAAATCTAACATTGACTCATCCCCCTAAATAAGAACTATTACTACCATAGCACCTATAGTAAAACCTAAATATCTATACATTTTTAAATTCTTCTCTAAGGACTGTTCTGCATTTTTTATGGCCTTTTCTAAATTTATGATTGTCAGCTTAAACATTTCCTCCTGACCTTCTAAACTTATCTCCCCTAAGGTCTTAGCCAAACTTAGAAATATCCCTATATCTTCTTTAGTTAATTCTAAGCTTTCTTTATTATCCTCAAAGGATATTATAAAAGCTTCATGTACACTCTCACACTCATGTCTTCTTAGCATATCTGATACATTATAAAAAACTTTATTTATTGGATTTTTTGTCTTTTCTGCTACAGTTATAAGTCCCTCTTGAAGTAATACATGGCTGTAACTTATTTCATTTTTTAAATGATATATGGCACCCTCTAATTCTCTTAAATGTATGACTCTTTTTTTAAGATTTTCACCACACAAATATCCGATAAGAGAAGCAGACGTTAAAATCATAAAAGAACCTACTAATTTTAACATTTGTAATCACCTCTTATTTCTCCTCTCTTTGTAAAGTCATATACGCACTCAATAGTACCTACACCTTTTCTATTACTTAATACTATTGCCCGTTTAAATACACCATTTTCCATGATTTCTCTAAACACTGGACGTTTATATAAATCTTCCACATCAAATCCATGAATTGTAGTGATTAAATTAACTCCAGAATTTAAAGCTGCAATTATACTTTCCATATCGCTTGAGGTTCCTATTTCATCACAAATTATTATTTGCGGAGACATACTTCTAATTGCCATTATTATTCCTTGACTTTTAGGACAATTATCGAGGACATCTGTTCTCTCTCCAATATTCATTTGAGGTATTCCATTATAACAAGCTCCTAATTCACTTCTTTCATCTACAACAGTTATATTTTTTCCCGTAAGCTTTAAACTGCTGCTTCCTGTAGATAATACTCTACAGATATCTCTAAGGATAGTTGTTTTACCACATTTAGGTGGAGATATAATTATAGTGTTTAAAACATTATTTTCCTCTATCATATAGGGCAATATTTCTTTAGAACAATCTATTACTTCCCTTGCAACCCTTATATTTATAGAAACAATATTTTTTATAGTTTTTATTATGTTGTTTTCCGTTACTACCGTTCCACATAATCCAACTCTATGTCCACCTTTTATAGTTATATATCCTTGTTTAATTTCATCCTCAAAAGCGTATATAGAATAATTGCTTATTTTTTGAAGAACATATTTCATTTCTTCTAAAGATGTCTTATAATGAAAAGATTTTTCATTATTATTAGAATAAACATATAATGGTCTATTTACTTTTAATCTAATTTCCTGCAGCTTATCTATGTCTACAGTCTTTTCTAAGAGATCTCTAATATTTTTAGGTAATATATCTAGTATTTCTTTTGCCATTTTTATCACCCTTTCATATTTCATTATTATTTAGATGGTGGACAAATTATTACTAGTATTTATATTTTTTAATGAATCTAAAATAAAATAATTTTTTAAAAGTTCTAAGAATATTTTCTTTCAAAAAAATAAAGCCAGATAGCGGTGCTAGCTGGTCTTTTAATACAAGATATAATATAGATATATCAGCTCTAAAATCAATTGTATGTGAAAATAATTGGTATTTTGGGGTATCATAGTTAAAACTATTGAATTCACAATTCACAATTTCGGATATTTCCCAGTGGTAACTGAGAAATTTAGAATTGATTAATCGTAGCAGTGAACAGTGTTCACCATATATTATTGAATAAATATTAAACTATAATATGTATAAAAAAAACTGGCGAATACTGTTCCCATATACAATAAAACACTAGTAAATATAGCCTTTCCATAGCATTAGTTGAATTTATTAGTATTGTTCCGA
>NZ_DKLM01000042.1:407-2530 GCF_002455975.1 Clostridium sp. UBA6640 | reverse complement strand
CTGCACCCCAGGGGAACCCTAAAGGGCTTCACTACTGTTCCCCAGGGGTGGATATAGAAACTGGCGAACAATGTTCGCCGCTACAGATATAAATTTAAGAAATTAATTTGCAGAATTAATTTCAACCACAATTGTCAATTTTCCATTCTCAATTTTCCATTGATTAAACTGTTCCCCAGAGGTGGAATTACTTATCTCCATAATATTAGTTTAAATTCACTGGTTTTGCTCCAAACTATGCTGTAATTCTTATGCAATTGAAAATTAACAATAGAAAATCTTCAACTAATTATATAATTTAATAACATCTTATATGAAATAAAAGCTGGAGAACACTGTTCTCCCCTACAAAAATAAATTAAAGAAATTAATTCTGTCAATTTTCCATTTTCAATTCTCAATTGTTTGAAGGAGATATTTATCGTAATAATATTTTTATAAACACAAAAAAACTTCCCTATTTCTAGGGAAGTTTTATATATGAATTTATCAATTATAATTATCTTAATAATTGAAGAACTCCTTGTGGTTGTTGATTTGCTTGAGCAAGCATAGCTTGAGCAGCTTGGCTAAGAATGTTGTTTTTAGAGAAGTTCATCATTTCTTTAGCCATATCAACGTCTCTAACTCTTGATTCAGCAGCTGTTAAGTTCTCTGAAGAAGTACCTAAGTTGTTTATAGTATGCTCTAATCTATTTTGGTAAGCACCAAGTTTAGATCTTTCACCAGAAACTTTATCTATAGCTTTTTGTATAAGTGTTACTGCATTTCCTGCATTTGCTGAATTAGATACATCTAATGCATTTTCAACATTGTCATTGTTTGTTCCATTTGTAACTGTTGCAGTATTAGTAAATCCATTACCTGATCCTGTTATTCCTAAATTACTTGATCTCATATCTCCAAATTCTAAAGTCATTGTTTGTTTTTCATTAGCACCAACTTGCATTACAAATGATTTATCGCCTGATTCAACTTTTGCAGATTTTGGGCCTTCAAATCCTGTATTTTGAGTTAAAGTAAGTTTAGTTTCACCAGCTGTGTGTCCTACTGTATATGTTGTATTTAAATCAGTATCTTTTCCTATTTCATCTGCAAGAGATTGATATAACTCTTCTTGAGTATCACCAACTATTGTTAATTTTTTTCCATCTATTGTTATATCTCCAGCTTTTAATTCTCCTGATATTTCATCAACTCCAGCCACTTCAGTTATTGCAGCTTTTCCAGCAACACCAGCTGTATCTTCTGCAACAGTAACTCCTGTAGCTTTTAAAGCATTTGAACTTTCTTTTCCTGTAGCTTGAGTTAAAGTAAGTTTTTCATCACCATCAGTATATGCTGTTACATCATATTTTCCATCTAGCTTAGTATTAGCTTTTATTTCAGCCTCAAGACTTTTATATAGTTCATCTTGAGTTCCTCCTGTTATTGTTAACTCTTCGCCATCTATTGTAACTTTTCCCGCTGTTAAAGTTCCATCTAACTCATATTTACCTTGAATTGCTGTAACTCCTGCTTCACCTTTAACTCCAGCAGTAGTATTCTTAGTTGCAATATCAGAATTTCCTTTTATAAGACTTTGATTGTTAAATTCAGTTGTGTTTCCTATTCTATTTATTTCTGAAGTTAATTGGTTAATTTCCTTTTGGATTTCTCCTCTATCACTTTCTGTATTTGTGTCGTTACNNTCCAGCTTGTACAGCAAGTTCTCTCATTCTTTGAAGAATGCTGTGAGTTTCATTTAACGCACCTTCAGCTGTTTGTATCATTGAGATACCATCTTGAGCATTTCTTGAAGCTTGGTCAAGACCTCTGATTTGTCCTCTCATTTTTTCAGAGATAGCTAGTCCAGCAGCGTCATCTCCAGCTCTGTTGATTCTTAATCCTGAAGAAAGTTTCTCCATAGATTTTCCTGAGTTAACTGTGTTCATTCCCATATTTCTATGAGCATTCATAGCATTTAAATTGTGGTTAATTATCATAATAAGTACCTCCTTGAATTTTGACATTGCACTTCCCTGTGCAAAATTTTATTTATTTGTTTTACACTATAATTATCGTAGGTTTTATATATACTTTATAGTTTTTTAAAAAATTCTTTTATTATTTTTTATTTTTTT
>NZ_DKLM01000042.1:0-244 GCF_002455975.1 Clostridium sp. UBA6640 | reverse complement strand
GTAGGAGCGAACAGTGTTCGCCTGAAAACCTCGATTAATTTCCATTATCATAGATTAGGCAGGTAACTTATATTTCAATAGATGACATCTCAAAATATTATTCTATCACCAAAATTAATAAATATAATTAGCTACAAAATCATTCCCATATAATTACTTCTATAATTTGATAATATCCTATATGCAATAGAAACTGGAGAACACTGTTCTCCACTACAAAAATTAAAGAAATTATTTTGCCTAA
>NZ_DKLM01000075.1 GCF_002455975.1 Clostridium sp. UBA6640 | reverse complement strand
TAATTCTTCATTCATAGAAAAGAACTTTTGTTATGGAAATTAACATGCATAAGTTAAATTTTCATTAGGGAACCCCCTATAAAGCATTTATATAATAATGTCATAGTTTTTTAACTTGTTTAATTTTATTATTTATTATAATGTATTGGATATAATTTATTTTATTGAATTCATGTTTTTCATAAATAAATTTATATGATATATAATTACAACATAATAATATGCAAATAGAAGAAGGTGAGAGCATGATATTAAAGGATATATTGATAGGAATAGAGTACTTATTAATTCAAGGAACTTTAGACATATCTATAAATAAATTGAAATATGACTCTAGAGAGATAACTTCTAATGACGTATTTATATGTATAAGCGGAACATTAGATGATGGTAATAAATACATAGATGATGCTGTATTAAAAGGAGCAACTGTTATAATAACCAATAAAAACATTAAAATTGCTCATAATGTTACAGTAATTAAAGTGGATGATACAAGAGAAGCCCTTGCTATTATGTCATCTAATTACTATGGTAATCCTAAAAATAATATTAAGATAATAGGAATAACAGGTACTAATGGGAAAACTACAACTAGTTATATGATAAGAAATATCTTTAAAAATGCAGGATTCAAAACAGCATTAATAGGTACTATATGTAATTATATAGGTGATAAAAAAATTGAAACAGATAAAACAACACCTGAGTCTTTAGAACTTCATAAACTTTTAAGAGAAATGGTAGACAATAATATTACCCACTGTATTATGGAAATCTCCTCTCACTCTTTAGCTTTAAAGAGAGCCTACGGGATCACTTTTGAATATGGAGTATTTACTAATATAACTCATGACCATTTAGATTTTCATGGAGATTTTTATAATTACTACCAATCTAAAAAAATCCTATTTATAAATTCTAAGAATTCAATTATAAATATAGATGATGAGTACGGCAAATCACTTTTAGTTGAATTTAAAAATCATTACACTTACTCATTCGAAAATAACAGTTCACTAAGTGCTAAAATATTATATTCTTCCTTAGAAGGTTCCTCATTTTATCTTAATTATAAAGAAAGCTCTTTACCTATTAATTTAAAGATAGCAGGATTATATAATATTCATAATGCTTTAGCTGCTTCTATGGTAGGAATCTTAGAAGGTGTAAGTTTGGATTTAATAAAAGTCTCTCTTGAAAATCTTCCTACAATTGAAGGTAGATTTCAATATGTATGTGAGGAATATCCTATTGATTACAAAATAATAATAGATTTTGCCCATTCCCCTGATGCTATAGAAAAAATATTAAATACAGTAAAACCTTATATTAATGGAAGAATAATAACTGTGTTTGGTTGTGTAGGCAATGGCGATAAAGATAAACGCCCTATTATGGGACAAATTGCTACTAATTTAAGTGATCACGTTATAATTACTACAGATAATCCTAAAAATGAAGATCCAGAAGAAATTATAAATGACATTAAAAGTGGTATATCTTCTGATAATTATTCTATAGAAATACATAGACCTGCTGCAATTAAAAAGGCACTTTCAATTGCTAAAAAGAATGATATTGTTCTAATTGCTGGTCGTGGTCATGAAAGTTCTATGAAAATTAAAGATAGAACACTATATTTTACAGATGAAGAGGTTGCAATAGACTTTCTAGAAAAAAGAATATAAATAATTTATATAAAAAAATTATTAAGACTACTTAATTGCAATTAAGTAGTCTTTTATACTCTTATTTCCTTACATAAATCTATAATTAACAATTACAGCTCTTAAACTAGCTATATAATTCCTAATATCCTTCTACTACAATAGCTTCTCCTTTTGATAAACTCTCTTTTACATCCACTATTCTTTGATTTGATGATCCTCTATACTTTAAATTATCATCCTTTTTACTAATATCAAATTTTCCATCTACAAGGACATCAATGTTTTCAATTAATTCTCTCAATTCTACTTTTTTGTCACTATTTTTTAAAATTTCTTCAAATGTATATCCTGTATAACACCATATATCTTTATTTAATTTCTTAATTTCTTTAGCTATTTGTGAAAAAGCTTCTGCCTGTTCTACAGGATCTCCTCCACTAAAGGTAACTCCTTTAATTAATGGATTTTTCTTTATATCATTAATAATATTATCAATATTAAAAGCTTCACCATCATTAAAACTATGAGTATGAGTATTAAAACAACCTTTACAATTATGCATACATCCTTGAGCAAATAAAACTCGTCTCATACCTGGTCCATTAGTTAAACTTTCATGTATTATTCCTGCTAATTTTACTGTTTTATTCATTATTTAATCACCTATATACCTATAATTTTTTTTCCAAATTATTAATATAATCCATCAAACTATATTAATATTATTTTATCATAAATATACGAGAAAAATTCGTGACTAAATTTATTTCTGGCTCCTTTTATATAATTTCTTTTTCTTCATATTCACCTTGAGATATATAATAAAGTCCGTAAAAGTATCTTTTTAACTGTAGTAACTCATAGAAATTTCCCTGTTCAACTATTTCTCCATTTTTCATTACTATTATTNNATTTCATCATATTCTTTTAATATGTCCCCCCAAAGCCTGTGAGTTACAACAACTGAAGTTATATCTTTCATAGTTACAAGAGTTTTTTCTATAGCATAAGCTGTTTCATTGTCTAAGGAAGAAGTAGCTTCATCTAATAGCATTATCGGTGTATTCTTAATAACCGCTCTTGCAATTGATATTCTCTGCCTTTCACCGCCAGATAACAGGTTACCATTCTCTCCAAGCTCACTATTAAATCCATCTTTTAATCTAAGTAATAATGGATTTAATCCTGATATCTCAATAGCTCTATTTATCTGACTATCACTATAACTTCCAAATAGTGTTATATTTTCTTTAAGATTAGCGTCAAATATGAATACATTTTGCTGAATTATTCCTTCCAATTTATAAAGATTTTCACTACTTATATTTTTTAGTTCTATCCCATCTACTAGTATATTTCCACTGTAGTTTTCATAGTACTTCAATAATAGTTTTAATATAGTAGACTTTCCTCCACCACTAGCCCCTACTATTGCGTATTTTTTGCCTTTTTTAAAACATAGATTGATACTATTTAGTACTTTTCTTTCTTTATCGTAACTAAAGCTAATATTATCAAACGCTATTTCCTTATTAAACTGAGTTTTCTCTATTAATAATTTATCTTCTCCTGTATCTTCACTAAGTTTTTCAATCTTAGCTGAAATATCCTTTAAGGATTTAATTTTATTTATATATTGTATACTCATCATAATTGGTTGAGTTACATTATTTGATAATTGAACACAAGCAAACATTGTCCCTATGGTAATTTTTCCTTTTATACATAAATAAGAGCCAATTCCAAATACCGCTGTAAATATTCCATAAGCCATAAAAATTGCTATTCCTCCTGCCAGTGTTTCAAAAATATTAAACTTATTTTTTTTACTTTCCACATCATTATTGCATTTGTTATACTCTTCTATCATTCTCTTCTCAACATTAAAACTTTTTATCACATCAAATCCTAGAAGTATATCTTTAACCTTTGAAATAAACACTCCTTGACTATTAGAATACTCACTTCTGTATTTATTTAATTTTTCCCCAAATATTTGTGGTAATAAAAAACTTAAAATTCCTAATAAAAAAACTGATATGGTTATTTCTATGCTTAAAGTTACCATACCTACTACTGCTAATATAAATCCAAAGATTACTCGTATAATTTCAAATATATTAGTAAAATAATCATTTTCTATTAAAGACACATCATTGGATAATAGAGAAATATATTTCCCACTATTATCACCATTAAAATCTTTTATATCTTTTTTAAGAATATTAGAAAATATGTCCATCTTTAAGAATATCATAGTCTTTTTAATATAATGATGCTGTACATTCTTTCCTATAATACTTATTGAAGAATTTAGAATAAAATATCCTGCCATTACTAAAACAATAGTTTTATAACCTTCTATATCTCCTGCCTGTGCCACATCTGTAATATACTTAAAGATAAAAGCTATACAAACATCAATTGCCCTCACCAAAATTGCCATAATAGCAGTAATAACAAACAAGCCCTTATACCGGAATAAATATTTTCTCATAAAAACTCCCCCTTTTTAGATATTAATCTAATATACACTTAGATAGTTATCATGGTAATATTATACTAATTTAATTAGGTATTTGTCTATATGTTTATTAGATGTTTATCTAATATAATATTAACTTCCACGTAAAAAAATAATCATGATGACAGTTACATTTCATCATGATTATTTTTAATTTAAATTTCTATTCTAATCCAATTTGAATTGATTATTAAGATATTTGATTGTGCTTTTTAAGGTTTCTTTATTTAATTTATAATATACTTTTCCCTCTTGTTTATCCATTAGTACTATTTCAGCTAAGAATAATTGAGACATATGATGAGAAACTGTAGCAGTTGTAAGTTTTAATTTTTCAGCAATTTCCATTCCATACATTTCTCTTTCCATTAGTAATTTTATAATATTAAATTTGCTTTTATCAGAAATCACTTTTAAGATCAAATTATATTTGTCATATTCATCATTGTCTTTTAATCTTTTTAAAACAGAGTCTTCATATTTAAAACCTATTCCCAAAAAAATAGTTTTTTCATCTACCATATTATAATTAATAGAACAAAATCCTATGTATAATGGATATATATATATTTTTTCAAACTGTTTATATGGAATTACTTTAGATAGATTATTTAAATATTCTATACCTTCGCCTTCTATTTTTTCTTTTAAATACTTATTAAATTTTTCTCTAATTTTATCTAAATTTTTATAGTACTTTTCAAATATGGGTCTATATAATTTTAAAAAATTGCAAAGCTCTAAAGCATATTTCTTAGGTTCATCTATAAATAAAAATAAATTCCACTTTTCTTCTGGAGTATAGGATAAATTTTTAATATATTCTATAATATCACGTTTATTTGAGCAAATTTCTTTATACTTTTCATTTACTAAATTAGAGTTACCTATGATTGAATATAAAATAGACTTAATTAAATTTTTTATTAACTCTTCGTCTTCCTTTTTTTCTATATCCATTAATACTTGATTAAAATTATCTATTCTATGTTCTTCATAACCTAAAGTTGCCCCTCCTATGCTCACAAGCTGAGTACCATTATTATAATCATGAAAAAAGAATCTTAGCTTTTCTCTATCTAATCCCGTCCACTTACCTACATTTTCTATAAATCTAACTATATCCTTATCTAATTCTATTCCATATTCATTAGTAATTTCATGCATTAAATTCATATTTTCTAACATATATAAACTAAAAACTAAATCATTAAATTTCCCTATAGCTTCATCAAATATAATTTTCATATTTTTCCCCTCTATTAAATCTATTAAATTTATTATACAAATTATACATCAAATCTAGAAAGCTAAAAATAAATCTTTGCTTTTAACTCTTAACATATATTTTATTCCTTAACACTAATAATTAAAAGTACCAAGGAAAATCCTTGGTACTTTCAATTATTTATTACCTACATACATTATAAACTTTTTTATGATCTTCTGTATGAGAGATTCTATCTTCTCTCTCATGGTATTTTCCTGGTCCAAATCTTTCATCTAAGCTTAGATATCCTGTTACCCTAGATACACCTTGAATGTTAGTGCTTCCACAAGTTGTACACTCAAACTTTTCACTGTCCAAATAAGTACCACATTCTTTACAATATTTTATATGAAAATTAATTCCCAAATAGCTTATATTGCTATTTTCATATGCATACTTAATTATATCCATTATATTATCACCATTTGGATAATCATCAACTTCTAGGTAACTTATATGACCTGAATTACAAACTTTATGATATGGTGCTTCTATATGAATTTTATCTATTATAGATATTGGGAATCCTACAGGTACGTGATAACTATTTGTATAATATTCCTTATCCGTTACCCCTTCTATTTCTCCAAATATCTTTTTATCTTGTAATATAAACCTTCCACTTAATCCTTCTGCTGGTGTTGCATAACAACCCCAATTTAATCCAGTCTCTTTAGTTAGTTTATCTGTAAAATTCCTTATAAAAGTTATTATTTCAACCCCTAATGCTCTTGAAGCTTCATCTTCTCCATGATGCTTTCCAGTTAGGGATACTAAAGTTTCAGCAAGTCCTATAAAACCTATAGCGAAGGTACCTTGCTTTAATATTGGTTCAATTGAGTCATCTTGTGATAATCCTTCTGATCCTTTTAATAGTCCTTGACCTGCAACAAAAGGTAAATCTTTTATTTTAAGCTTTTTAAGTACATTATATCTATGCATTAATGCTTCACTTGCTTGTTCCAATCTATTTTCTAGTAATGAAAAGAACTTTTTCACATCACTTTTTGCAAGTATCCCAACTCTTGGAAGATTTATTGTAGTTGGTGCTATATTTCCTCTACCTTTCGTCCCTGGCTCTCCATTGCAATTGCTCATTACATAAGTTCTACATCCCATAGTTGCTGGCATTATTCCTTGATCATAATAAACTTTATTAAAATCAGAATCTATGTTCATGAAAGTAGGATTCATTCTCTTACTAGCTACTTCACATGCAAGTTTAAATAGATAGAAATATGGATCATTCTCTTCCCTATTTACACCTTTTTTAACTCTAAATATTATATTAGGAAATATAGGTTGTTCTCCACGACCTAATCCTTTTTCGTATTCCTTTAAGAATATTTCACATATAAGTGCTGCATCTTTGCTTTCAGGTATTCCTATATTCATGGAAGAAAACGGCACTTGACTACCTGCTCTAGAATGCATTGTATTCAAGTTATAGACAACTCCTTGCATGGATTGCTCTATTATTCTTCTTAACTTTTTTTCTACTGCTTCTTCTAATATATCTTCTGGTATTCCTAATTCTTTTAATTCCGTTCTTATTTCTTCTCTTGTTGGTTCTACAAAAGCAGCTAAGTCATTATCAAAATCTGCATGGGATTGTCCTCCAAACATATCGTTTTGAGTAGACTGAAGTAATATACAAGAAAGTTCTGCTGCCGAATCTATACGCTTAGCCTTTCTTAAATAACCATATCCAGTGTTAAAACCTCTTTCTAAAATTTCTTTAGTAGGGATATGCAAGCAGTTTATAGTTAAATTATAACTATCTAAATCGTGGTAGTATAAATCTCCATTTTCATGGGCTTTTGATAGGTGCTTAGGCATAGTAGATAAGTTATACCATTTATTAGATTCACTAGCTATTCTAAGTAGCTTAGAACTAAAATTGTTTCCAACATTAGCATTATCTCTATCAGTTTCTACTCCTATTTGCTCTATAGCTTTCATCAAATCAGACTTTATTTCTCTAATCCTAGTTCTTTCTTTTCTATAATTTCCATAAGCAACACCTATAGGATTATGACCATTTTCAAGTAAAGTACTCTGTACTATATTTTGGACTTCTTCTACTGTTAATTCTTCTACATTTAAATTCTCTATTCTTTTTATTATCTTTTGAGTTAACTCTATTTTTTCACTTTCTAATAAATTATAAGATATTTCATCTGCTGATCCTTTAATAGCATTTGTTATCTTAACAGAGTTAAATTCAACCCTTCTACCATCTCGTTTAACAACATATAGCATAAATTACCCTCCTAAAACACAACATATTGCACTCGGATAATTATACTCTACTAAAAAAATTATATCAATTTATAAAAATATCTATGAAAATGGACTATGGTTTATTAATTACATTTAACTTGTAATTGTTCCTTTTTTCATGTTAACATTATAATTGACATAAATATTTATTTAAAATATCTACTAATCTAAAGTATAAAACTTTCTAAAAATGCTCAAGCTATATCTATAGTTAAAATTTAACGTTAATTATAACCATATTAAGCTTAAACTTTGGTAAATATGGTAAAAATCATAACAATTGAAATTTTTTATTCAGGAGGAATTTAAATGAAAACAGGCACAGTTAAATGGTTTAACGGCGAAAAAGGATTTGGTTTTCTATCAGTTGAAGGTGAGGAAGATGTATTTATTCATTTCTCTTCAATTCAAGGAGAAGGATACAAAACTTTAGAAGAAGGTGACAAAGTACAATTTGAAGTTGTAGACGGTTCTAGAGGACCTCAAGCAGCTAACGTTGTTAAGTTATAATCTAGCTTATATAATTAAATATTTTTATTTCTTTATAAATAGCTACACCCTTCATATTGTTATGAAGGGTGTTTATAACTTAAGTAATATTCAAGAACTAGTTAGTCAGTATACTAAACTATTTCTTTTTCTTTATTAAATTTTTTATTCTTATACATCTTTTTATCTGCATTACAAATTATATTCTTAAAATCATATTTTTCTCCCCCAACTATTTCAAAGATTCCGTAACTAAAATCTAAAATATAGTCTTGCTCTCTATGATTTTTGCACATCTCTCTTAAATTTTCCATAATTTCAATTGCCTCATCTTCTCTACACCTATCTAATAATATTAAAAATTCATCTCCGCCTAGCCTACCATATAAATTAGTGCTATTAATATGAGATTTTAATGCTTGAGAAAATCTTATCAATAATTCATCACCTATAGTATGTCCATAGTTATCATTGACATATTTAAAATTGTTAATATCTATGAAAACTATAGCGCTTGTGTAGTTTTTATTATAAAATTCGTTAAGATAATATTCTATTATCTGCTCTAAATAACCCCTGCTATAAAGACAAGTCAAACTATCATAGGTTGCTTTTTCCCTTAACTTTCCTTGAATGAAATGACTTCTAACTGCTAATCTAAATTCATTCAATATATACTTTACTGTTCGTATATCTTCACTCGAAAAGGCCTCTTCTATAACAGTACTATCTAAATTTAATATTGCAGTTAAAACTCCATCTAAATATATAGGCGCACTTAAAGTATTGTGTATATTTAAAGATTCTGTTGAAATAAACATATGCTTTTTTGAAGGATCCATGTAAACTTCATTAAATTTTTTAGGATTTTTTATTATTGCAATATCCTTAAAATTATTTATTTGATGAAGATATATTTCCTCTTTTTTTAATATTATTTTTTTTAAATCATCGGAATATCCATAAAGAGATATAAATTTAAATCCATTTCCTTCTTCTGTTATTTTAAGTAAGCTACCTTTAGATGCCTTAGGCACCAGTTTTATAGCCGTATTTAATATTAGGTCATAGACTTCTTTTTCATTTTTAAGTGAAATTATCTTTTCACTTACAGCATATAAAACTTCTTTTCTTTTTTCTCTTTCTCTTGAACTTTTTTTATATCTATATATTATACACCCCTCCATAACACATAATAATATCAGTCCCCAAATCAATGTTACTAGTAAATTATTTGTCAACATATTAACCCCACTTTTTAACATATATGTTTATTCTTAATTATACAGAATAATTGTGAATATTTGCTATAAAAAAGAGAAAAATAATATATAAATATAAATTTAGAAAACTAATTCTAAATTTATATCTATACAAAACTTTCGAAAATCTTCTCAATATATATTCAAATTAATTTTATTTATTAGTCTAATATAAAATTTATAATACAGTTGAAAGGATGATTTAATGTTTGGCAAAGTAATAGATATGAATAGTGCAGATGCATTTGTAGAACTTACAGATGGTATAACCATAAATGTCGCTGTAAGTAAACTTCCTAATCATATAAAGGTTGGTGATAAAGTCGCTATATCTTTTTCTAATTCTTCAACTATGTTAAATAATAAAATAGCAGATTTCTTATAATTTTTATTGTGTTTTCTTTAGTTACATAATATAATGAACTTGTAATAAAAATCTAATAAATTGCTAGGGGTGCCTTATGGCTGAGAGATGATCAATTCATTAACCCTTGTACCTGAACTGGATAATGCCAGCGTAGGAAAGCGTCTATATTAAAATAGAAATTAATATACCTTATGCCTATATTGGCATAAGGTTTTTTATATATTTAGCATTTTATAATATGTAGTTATTAGATTTATATTTTTTTAATGTACATTTTTAAAGTAGCTTTATTTTTAATATATGAAGGCATCTTAAATTTATCATTTTCTTTTGGATGCCTAAAGTAAATGGGGGGATGTTTAACTATGTTAAATGCATTACAAGAAAACTTATCAAAAATTTTAAGTAATAGTACTACAATCTTTACATTAATAGGCGTTCTAATAATAATTATTGCTTTTACAAGAATTAAAAAAATTAAATTTTCTACATCTATGATAACTCAAATTGGTGTAGCCTTAGGTGTGTCTTTAGCACTTAGCCTTATAAAGCCTTTTAATGCGCCATATGGTGGAAGTGTTACTTTGGGAAGTATGATTCCAATCATAATCATTTCTTATATTTATGGTCCTGTGGTAGGGGTTTTAACTGGATTTTTAAGAGGAGTATTAGATTTTATAATTGGTCCAGCTCAAATACTTCATCCTGTACAGATATTATTTGATTATGCACTACCATTTATGGCAATAGGTCTTTCAGGCTTAATTAAGAGTAATAAATTATGGGGGACAGTTTTCGGTACCTCGCTAAGATTTGTGTTCCACTTTATTTCCGGCTTTATATTTTGGGCCACATATGCACCAGAAGGTATGTCTCCTTTAGTATATTCATTCTTATACAATATCTCATATGTATTCTTTGATGGATTAATCTGTGTATTAATATTAACAGTTCTTCCTCTTGAAAGACTACAAAGAGAACTTAAAAGAGCTTAAAAAGAGCCTAGGGAACTCCCTAGGCTCTTTAATTTAAAAATTTTCTGGTTTCTTTTCGTATATTTGTATTTTCCATTCACCTTTTTCATATTCATTAACTGCATAATAGTTAGTTTCACGCTCACCAGCATGTCCCTTAAAGGTAATTATTGCTTTGTATTTTGTAAGAGTATACCCTTCAGTATTTATATTCACTACTGTACCAAAATCTTCCGTATTACCATCTTTCACCAAGGATACATCAGACAGTTTATTAAGCCTTTGCTCAAAGTTCAATAAATCAGTAGACAAAATAAATTTTGACATCTCTAAATCTGAATTCATATTAATTCCCATTTTAGGATTATCTTCTTTGCTCTTTTTATACATGTCTACTGCCTCATATATTGTATCATAATAAATTTTTTGAAAATCTATAGGTTTTCTTATATTCCAGAAATTTTTAATTATATCATTATCAAGTCGTTTTGATACTATATAGCTTTTATCATCATTATAAAAATTTGCACCATCATTTTTGTCTAATCCAGCAATATAATTGAATTTATGAATCTCATTAGGTCCTTCATGAATTTCAAAAATATAATCTGCTTCTAGTGGACTTTTTGTATCAACTTCTTTAGCACTTGATAGAATTTTATATATTTCTTGTGCTACCCCAACATCAGTAACAGTAAATTTATAACTGTTATCTCTTGTGCTTTGAATAGTAATTCTAGTTGCTTTTTTTTCTTTCATAAATTCAAAAGCATTGTTATTACTCTTTAGTACACTACAACCAGTAAATATAACTACATTTACTAGAAATATTAATAATACTGTTACATACTTCTTTAACTTATACACAATTTTCCTCCATGCTATAGAATTAATAAAAGAGAAGCGGATGTTGCTTCTCCTTTACTTTTTATATCTTAAATTATAATACTTATATAATATTAAATCAAATATTAATTGATTTTAAAAGTCTTCATTATATTTTCAAATATTATAGGGATATTTTCTTTATAACTTTTATCTTTTATATAGAAACTTGATTTTATTTTATTTCCATTCAAA
>NZ_DKLM01000013.1 GCF_002455975.1 Clostridium sp. UBA6640 | reverse complement strand
GTAGATTTGACAGACAAATAGTTGTTGGAGCACCTGATGTTAAAGGAAGAGAAGAAATATTAAAAGTTCACTCAAGAAATAAGCCATTAGGATCAGATGTTAAATTAAGTATATTGGCAAAAAGAACTCCGGGATTTACTGGAGCGGATATTGAGAACTTAATGAATGAAGCAGCATTATTAACTGTTAGAGCTAAGAAGAAAGTTATAACTATGGATGTGATCGAAGAGGCAATTACAAGAGTTATAGCTGGACCAGAAAAGAAATCTAGAGTTATAAGTGAAAAAGACAAGAGATTAACTGCTTATCATGAAGCTGGTCACGCAGTAGTATCTAAATATTTGCCAAATTCTTATGCTGTTCATGAAATAAGTATAATTCCTAGAGGTATGGCAGGAGGATATACACTACATCTTCCAGATGAAGATACCACATATACTTCACGTTCTAAGCTTAAAGATGAAATGGTTGGACTTTTAGGTGGAAGAGTTGCAGAAGCTCTAATACTTAAAGAAATCAGCACAGGAGCTAAAAATGATATAGATAGAACTAGCTCTATAGCTAAAAAAATGGTTATGGAATATGGTATGAGTGAAAAAATAGGACCTATTTCTTTTGGAAAAGAACAAGGAGAAGTATTCTTAGGAAGAGATATTGGCCATTCAAGAGATTTCTCAGAAGAAGTAGCTTCTATGATAGATAAAGAGATAAAATCATTAATAGATGAAGCTTATAGAAGAGCCGAAACTATACTTAGTGAAAATGAAGATAAGCTTCATGAAGTTGCTAAAGCGCTTCTTGAAAAAGAAAAGCTTACTGCTGAAGAATTTAATGCAATTATGGATGGAAAAGGCTTGGAGGAAATTTCTACTGATATTATTAAAGAGGAAACTCCAAAGGAAGAAAATACTTCAAATGAGAATTTTAATCCAGAAGAAGTTAAATTACAAGTAGAAGAAGCAAAGATTGAAGATATAAAGATTGAAGATGTAAAAAAAGAAGAAATATAGTGTAAACAAAAGAGTGTATGATGAGTTTGTACGCTCTTTTGTTTTTTTATAATTAATATGAAAAAATAATAAAAAATTACGTATATTATTACAAAAAAACAAAAAAATATACGTAATTTTTAAAAAGAATTATAGGACTACATTTAGAGTTATGATATAATTATATTACCAGATTTATGCTAGGGGGTAGGTAAGTGGAGAATAAATTAAAAATAGGACTAAATGCAATTATTGAAAAGATTGTAACAGAAGATGATACAGCACTTCATCATGGTTCAGGTACCCTAAAAGTGTATGCAACGCCTGCGATGATAGGCTTAATGGAAAATGCATCTAAAAATGCTATTGATTTATATTTAGAGCCAGGAGATACAACTGTAGGAATAGAAGTCAATATAAAGCATATTAAGGCTACACCAATTGGGATGAAAGTAAAATGTGAAGCTGTAGTTAAAGATATTCAGGGAAAGAAAATAACTTTTTTAGTAAAAGCTTATGATGAAAATGGTTTAATTGGAGAAGGTACTCATTTAAGATATATAGTTAATATAGATGATTTCATGGGAAAACTTGATAATAGATAAGATTATTGTACATAAAATATAATTGTGTACAAAATTTTATATATATGGATTGGAGGATATTGATATGAAAACAGATATAGAAATAGCTCAAAGTGCAAAGATGTTACCTATACTTAAAGTTGCAGAAAAAATAGGATTAACGGAGGACGATATTGAACTATATGGAAAATATAAAGGTAAAATATCTCTCAATGTATTAGAAAATAATAAAGATAAAGAAGATGGGAAACTTATACTAGTAACGGCTATAAATCCTACTCCAGCTGGCGAAGGAAAATCTACTGTTACTATAGGATTAGGACAAGCTCTTTGCAGCATGGGGAAAAATGCAGTAATAGCATTAAGAGAGCCTTCTTTAGGGCCTGTTTTTGGGGTAAAAGGAGGAGCTGCTGGCGGAGGATATGCTCAAGTAATTCCTATGGAAGATATAAACTTGCATTTTACTGGAGATATGCATGCAATTACAACAACAAATAATCTTTTAAGTGCAGCTATAGATAATCATATTCATCAAGGAAATGAACTCAAAATAGATTCAAGAAGAATAGTATTTAAAAGAGTTCTAGACATGAATGATAGAGCATTAAGACAAGTAGTAGTAGGACTTGGCGGAACTCCAAATGGATTTACAAGAGAAGATGGATTTACAATAACAGTTGCTTCTGAAATAATGGCAATACTTTGTCTTTCAACAGACTTAATGGACCTAAAAGAAAGATTTGGGAAAATCCTTATAGCTTATAGCACAGAGGGAGAACCTATATATTGTAAAGATTTAAATGTTCATGGTGCCATGGCTATGCTTATGAAAGATGCTGTTAAGCCTAACTTAGTTCAAACTTTAGATAATACACCAGCAATAATTCATGGTGGACCATTTGCAAATATAGCACATGGCTGTAATAGTATTTTAGCTACTAAGATGGCTTTAAAATTAGGGGATTATACTATAACAGAAGCTGGATTTGGTGCAGACTTAGGAGCGGAAAAATTCTTTGATATTAAGTGTAGATATGGAAACTTAAAACCAAGTGCAGTAGTAATAGTAGCAACTATTCGTGCGTTAAAGCATCATGGTGGCGTTAAAAAAGATGGTTTAAACACTCCAAATGTAGAAGCTCTTGCAAAAGGTATAGAAAATCTTGAAAAGCAAATAGAAAATATAGAAAAATTCGGTGTGCCAGCAATTGTGGCTATAAATAGATTTATAAGTGATAGTGAAGAAGAAATTAAATATATAGAAGAATTCTGTAAAAACAAAGGTGTGGAAGTTGCCTTGACTGAAGTTTGGGGAAAAGGTGCAGAAGGTGGATTAGAGCTTGCTGAAAAAGTTATAAAAACTATTGAAGAAAAAGAAAGTAATTTCCATGTGTTATATGATGAAAAATTAACTATAAAAGAAAAGATGGAGACAATAGCTAGAGAAATATATGGAGCTGATGGAATTGAAATATTACCAGCAGCTAAAAAGCAAATATCTAATATAGAAAAAATAGGTTTAGATAAATTGCCTATATGTGTAGCTAAAACACAAAATTCATTATCAGACAATCCAAATCTTCTTGGAAGACCAACAGGATTCAAAGTTTCTGTAAAAGAAGTTAAGGTTTCTAATGGTGCAGGATTTATTGTTGTATTAACAGGAACAATAATGACTATGCCAGGACTTCCAAAAGTCCCAGCAGCAGCTAAAATGGATATAAAAGAAGACAGAACAATAGAAGGACTATTTTAATATAAAAGAATAAATAGAATTTGTAAAACCACTATAAGTATATACTTATAGTGGTTTTATTTATATAAGATGTCTTTAAAATAACTAGCTGTATATTTTTTAAACAAGGAAAATAGAAAGAAAATTAAAGGAAAAGAATGATTATATGTCAATTTATAATTGTTTTTTTCAATACACAGAAAAATGAATTAAAACTTGCAAAATTTATGTACAAATGGCACTTTTTATGTTATTATTAGGGCGGGGTAACAAAGAGTAATCTAAAGTCAGGAGGCAATAATATGGATAAACTAGATGTCTTTGATGAAATTAGACATAAAGCACACCAAGGTGGTGGATCAGAAAAAGTTGAAATGCAACACAACTTAAACAAAATAACTGCAAGAGAAAGAATTTTAAATATTTTAGATGAAGGTTCTTTTGTAGAAGTAGGGGCACTAATTGGTAAAAATGGTGCAGGAGTTGTAACAGGACATGGAACTATAGATGGAAGATTAGTGTACATTTATAGTGAAGATTACACTGTAAATGGGGGAACATTCAATAAACAATCAAGTAGAAAAATATGCAATATAATGGATGCTGCAGTAAAAATGGGAGCACCAATAGTTAAGATATTTGATTCTATAGGTGGAAAAGTTGATGATGGAATTGAGCTTTTAACTTCCTATGGAGAAGTTTTAAGAAAAACTACTAAGAATAGTGGTGTAATACCTCAAATTTCTATTATTTCAGGACCATGTAATGGAACTATGGCATTAAATGCCACTATGAGTGATTTTGTTATAGTAGTAGAAGAAAATGGACAACTTAGTATAAATACAAGTGATAAACTGATAGATAAAGAAGAGCGATATGTAAGTAGCTCTATGTATAGTGATGGAATATCTTCCATTAAAAATGGAAATGCCCACTTTGTTGTTAGTGATGAAATGGAAGCAGTAATATTAACTAAGAAATTATTTGATTATATACCATCTAATAATTTAGAAATGCCATATTTAACTGCTAAATCTATAGATCTAAATGAATCTAAAGAGATATTGAATGAAGCAGCTATTAATGAAAACTATAGTGGAGAAGCAGTAGTGAATGCAATTAGTGATGGAAATTCTGTTTTAGAAATAAATAAAACTATGGAAGAGAGCATAAACACTTACTTAATAAAAATGAATGGATTAACAGTTGGTGTTATATCAAACGATTCTAGTAAGAAGAGTGAGATTAATATAAAACTTTCAAATAAAGTAGCAAGCTTTGTAAGGATGTGTGATAGTTTCAACATTCCAATACTTAGTATTGTAGATACAAAGGGAATTGTTATTAGTCTTGAGGAGGAAAGAATGGGACTCGCTAAAAGTGTATCAAAAATGGTATATGCTTTAGGTGATGCTGTAGTTCCGAAAGTTTCACTTATAATTGGAGAAGCTTATGGGGCTGGTTATTTAGCACTTGCAAGTAAGGAAGCATCTTTTGATATAGCATTAGCATGGCCAACTGCTAAAATTTCATTAACCTCACCTAAGTCTATAATAACGTCTAAATATAGAGATGAAATATTAAGTGCGGATAATCCAAAAGTAAAAGAGGAAGAGATTATTAAAAAATATATGGATGAAGTTACAAATCCATATGCTTGTGCAGAAATAGGCTTGTTAGATGATATTATAAAACCAAGTGAAACTAAACAAAGAGTATTTGCAATGTTAGATATGTTACAAAGTAAAAGAGAGTTAAGCTACCCTAAAAAGCATGGAAGCATATTAATTTAGGGGGGATATAATATGAACGAAAAATTAAGTTTAATAGATGCATTAGGAGTTTCAGCAGTAGCTATGATTATAGTTTTCGCTGTATTAATTATCTTAATGTATGTAATTAAATTTCAAAGTTTTTTATTAAGAGATAAAAAGAAAAAAATAGAGCCAGTTAAAGAAGAAATATTTGAACCATCAGTACAAGAAGTAGAAACTATAGAAAATCCTCAGGATGACTTAGAATTAGTTGCAGTTATAATGGCATCATTATCAGCTCATCTTAATGTACCAGTTTCAGATTTAAATATAAAAAGTATAAAAAGAGTAAATAGTGGGAATGCAAATTGGCAAAGTAATGCTACTAAATATAATCGCTAAAGTGTATAGGGAGGAAAATTACTATGAAAAGATATAACGTTACTGTTAATGGAAATATATATCAAGTAGAGGTTGAAGAGGTTAAAGGAGAATTCACTTCTACACCTAATGTAGCTCCAGCGAAACCAATGGCTCCGGCACCAGCGCAAAAGCCAGCAGTAGCTGCACCAGCAGTTAAAAAAGCAAATGCTTCTGGAGAAAAGGTTGATTGCCCAATGCCAGGAACAATAGTTAAAATAAACATAACTGAGGGTGCTACAGTTAAAAAAGGTGATGTATTATTTGTTTTAGAAGCTATGAAAATGGAGAATGAAATAATGTCACCAGTAGATGGTACTATTGCTGAAATAAACGTGGTAAAAGGAGCAGCTGTTAATACAGGAGACGTTTTAGCTGTTATCGCATAATAAAAAGGAGGTAAGCTAAATGAATATAATTGAAGTATTACAAGAATTATTAAGTACCTCCGGTTTTGCTGCAATAACTTGGAAAGAACTTTTAATGATAGGTGTTTCTTGTTTATTAATATATTTAGCAATTGCAAAGGAATTTGAGCCATTATTATTGTTACCGATAGCTTTTGGTATGTTACTTACGAATTTACCATTAGCAGATATAATGGCAGAACCTGCCGCAGGTGAAGCTGGAGGATTGTTATATTATTTATCAAGAGGTGTTAAGTGGGAAATATTCCCACCGCTTATATTCCTAGGAGTTGGTGCTATGACAGATTTTGGACCACTACTAGCTAATCCTTCTAGTGTTCTAATGGGAGCGGGGGCACAATTTGGAGTGTTCTTTGCATTTATGGCAGCAATATTACTTGGATTTACTCCACAAGAGGCAGCATCAATAGGTATAATCGGAGGAGCGGATGGTCCTACAGCAATATTTTTAACAAATAAGTTAGCTCCGCATTTACTTGGGCCAATAGCAGTTGCGGCTTACTCATATATGGCGTTAGTGCCATTAATTCAACCTCCAATCATGAAAGCGTTAACTACTAAGGAGGAAAGGACAATAAAAATGGGACAACTAAGACAAGTTAAAAGGGTGGAAAAGATTATATTCCCAATAGTTGTTGCTATTCTAGTTATATTATTCCTTCCATCACTTAAATCGCTTGTTGGTATGTTGATGCTTGGCAACTTATTTAAGGAATCTGGAGTTGTTGGAAGATTAAGTGATACAGCACAAAATGCTCTTATAAATATAATAACAATATTCTTAGGGCTTTCTGTTGGAGCAACAGCTAAAGCAGAGATATTTTTAACTCCAAAAACTATAGGAATAATAATTTTAGGGGTTGTTGCTTTTGCAGTAGCTACTGCTTCAGGCGTAATTATAGGTAAGATAATGTGTAAAGTTACTAAGGGTAAAATAAACCCATTAATAGGCTCAGCAGGAGTTTCAGCAGTACCTATGGCTGCTAGAGTTTCACAAGTTGTAGGCCAGAAGGAAGATCCTTCTAACTTCTTGCTTATGAGCGCTATGGGACCGAATGTTGCAGGGGTTATAGGTAGTGCTGTAGCAGCTGGGGTATTACTTTCTATGTTTGGTTAGTAAGGTATATATAGAAAATAGTAGACTAATATCTTTGGTCTACTATTTTTTTTACATGGATAAGTTGAAGTGTGAACAATTTATAAATTAGGTATATACTTCTTAAAAAGAAGTATATACCTTTTTATATTGATAATAATATATGAAAAAGGAGGAGATTATTTATGATATGTCCCAATCAATCTACTATTAATAACATTATAGAAAAAGAGGAAATGCTTATAAGTAAGTACAAAAGCTATTTAAAAGCTGCAAATAGCAGCTCTATGCAAAGTTCAATTGAGGAGTTAATACAAAAGCATAATAATCACATTGAAGTGTTACAACAGCTCTTAAGGAGGTAATTATCATGAAATATAATTATCATTTAGCAAAAGAACAATTAATGAGAGGTCGTCATATTACAAATGTAGAGAAAAGCTTAATGAATATGTACATGAACTTAATGAATAGTGAAAAAGAAGGGAATTTAAAGAGAGTATTATATGAGTTTGCTAAGGATCAAAAAGAAATATTAAATATAATGCAAAATAGTAGTAAGGGCGTAATATAGATAATCTTTACGTTAAATTATACATACATAAATTACAAGCTTTAAAAATGATTTAAACACCTTGACAAAATAGATTAACTTGTTAAAATTAAATTATTAATTGTAATGAGATTTTTTAGTCCAACATACAGGATAAAAGCAGCTTTTAAAGCTGCTTTTAATTATATAGAGGTGAATTTAAATGATTTTTGTTTTAGACGTAGGGAATACCAACATTGTATTAGGAATATACAAAGGAAAAGAACTGTTAGTTGATTGGAGACTATCTACTGATCACAAGAGAAGTTCCGATGAATATGGTATACAAGTGAGAGAGCTTTTTGAGCAAAACAATATAAAGATATCCGATATAGAAGGAGTAATAATATCATCCGTGGTTCCGAATATTATGTACTCTTTAGAACATATGATAAGAAAATATTTTGATAAGACGCCAATAGTAGTTGGACCAGGAGTTAAAACTGGTATAAATATAAAATATGATAATCCAAAAGAAGTAGGTGCTGACAGGATAGTAAATGCAGTATCGGCTTTTGATATTTATAAAAGTTCTATGATAATAATAGACTTTGGTACAGCTACTACTTTTTGTGCTATAACTAAAAATGGAGATTATTTAGGAGGAACAATTTGTCCAGGTATAAAGATATCTTCAGATGCGTTATTTGAAAAAGCAGCTAAGCTTCCAAGGGTTGAACTTTCAAAGCCTGAAACTATAATTTGCAAAAATACAGTAGCAAGTATGCAAGCGGGTATAGTTTATGGATACATAGGTCAAGTTGATTACATAGTGCGTAAAATGAAAGAAGAAATGGTGGCAAAAGGTGAAGATGAGCCTATAGTTATAGCTACAGGAGGACTTGCTAAATTAATAGCAGAAGAATCTTCTACAATAGATAAAGTGGAATCTTTTTTAACATTAGATGGACTTAGAATTATATACGAAAAAAAATAGAGACTAGGTGATAGTATGTATATATCAAATCTTCATTTTGATAATGAAGTGTTTTTAGCGCCTATGGCAGGTGTTACAGACATAGCTTATAGAGGCATTTGTAAAAGTATGGGCTGTGGACTTGTATATACTGAAATGATAAGTGCTAAAGGGCTATTTTATAAAAGCAAAAACACAGAAGGGTTAATGAGAATAGCAGATGAGGAGAAACCTGTAGGTATTCAAATTTTTGGGAATGAACCTAAAATAATGGCCTACGCTTGTGAAGTGTTCAATGAAAATAATGATATCTGTATAGTAGACGTAAATATGGGATGTCCTGTGCCTAAAATTGTTAAAAATGGCGAAGGGTCAGCACTTATGAAAAATCCTAAATTAGCAGCAGAAATAGTAAAGGAAATGAAAAAGGTAAGTAAAAAACCTATAACTGTTAAATTTAGAAAAGGCTTTGATGAAAATAATATAAATGCTGTTGAGTTTGGCAAATACATAGAAGATGCAGGTGCAGACGCTATAGCAGTTCATGGAAGAACTAGGGAACAGATGTATGAAGGAAAAGCAGATTGGGACATTATAAGGCAAGTTAAAGAAGCAGTTAAAATACCTGTAATAGGAAATGGAGATGTATTTTCAGCTGAGAATGCTGCGGAAATAAAAAAACAAACCAATTGTGATGGAATAATGATTGCAAGAGGGGCTATGGGTAACCCGTGGATTTTTAGAGAGATAACCCAAGCTTTGAAAGGTGAAAGTATAACGAAACCCACACCTGTAGAAAAAGTGGATATGTGTATTAATCATTTAAATTTGGCTATTAAATATTTTGAAGAAATAAAGGCTGTAAGGGAAATGAGAAAGCATATAGCTTGGTATATCAAAGGGCTTAAATATTGCACTGAAATCAAAGAGAGAATTAATTCAATGACTAGGTACGAAGATGTGTTAAGTCTTTTACTTGAATATAAATCAGTATTTGTGGATAATATACAGTAATATTACATAAATATTAATAAAGGATGTATTGGACATCCTTTTATTGACATATTGTAGCCATTGATTTATAATAACTTAAAGTCTTAAATCCACAAATTCTAAAGAAGTTTTGTGGATTTAAGACTTTAAAGAAGTTTTGTGGTACAATCATGTTAAATTAACAAAGTATTTTATTAAAGAATAGAGTAAATATATATATTGTTTAAAGGGGAGAAAGAAATGAGTGATTCTAAAAAATATGTGATGACTTATGAGGGAATAAAGAAGCTTGAAGAAGAGCTAGAGTACCTTAAAACAGTTAAGAGAAAAGAAATCACTGAGAAGATTAAAGTAGCTTTAGGATATGGAGATTTAAGTGAAAACTCTGAATATGATGAAGCTAAAAACGAGCAAGCTTTTGTAGAAGGAAGAATAATACAACTTGAAAACATGCTGAGAAATGCATCAGTAGTTGATGAAAGTGAATTAGATAAGGATATAGTTAGTATAGGTTCAATAGCGAAAGTTAAGGACTATGACTTTGATGAAGAAGTAGAATTTCATATTGTTGGTTCAGCAGAAGCAGATCCAATGGAAAATAAAATTTCAAATGAATCACCAGTTGGAAGTGCACTTGTAGGTAAAAGAGTAGGAGACGTAATTGAAGTTTCTATTCCAGATGGAGTAAGTAAATATGAAGTACTTGAAATAAAAAGAGCATAGGAGGAGTTTATATATGGAAGAAAATAATTTAAATACGCCAGAGCTTGAAGTGGAAGATATTCAAGCAAAAGAAGCTGAGTATAATGAACAAGTGGGAATTAGAAGACAAAAATTAGCTGAACTTAAAGCTGAAGGAAAAGATCCATTTGATGTTTATAAAGTGAATAGAACCCATACATCAGAAGAAGTTGTTAATGGATTTGAAGAAGGCGGAGAAATTACAGTTACTGTAGCAGGAAGACTTATGTCTAAGAGAATTCAAGGTAAAGCTGGATTTTGCGATCTTCATGATAGATCTGGAAAAATTCAAGTATATATAAGATTAGATGCAGTAGGTGAAGAATCTTTTAAAGATGCTAAAACATTTGATATAGGAGATTTCTTAAGTGTAACAGGAACTCCATTTAGAACTAGAACAGGAGAAATTTCTGTACGTGCAACAGAGGTTACACTTATATCTAAGTCATTAAAGCCATTACCAGAGAAATGGCATGGACTTAAAAATCCAGATTTAAAATATAGACAAAGAGAAGTTGACCTTGTTATGAACAAGGATGTTAGAGATACTTTCATGAAGAGAGTTCAAATAATAAGAAGTATAAGAGAATTCTTAGATAATAAAGGTTTCTTAGAAGTTGAAACTCCAATTTTATCACCGATAGCAGGTGGTGCAGCTGCAAGACCATTCTCTACTCATCATAATGCATTAGATATAGATATGTATTTAAGAATAGCTACTGAATTATATCTAAAAAGATGTATTGTTGGTGGTTTCGAGAAAGTTTATGACATGGGCAAAAATTTCAGAAATGAAGGTATGAGTGTAAGACATAATCCGGAATTTACTATGATTGAATTATATGAAGCTTATGCAGATTATAATGATATGATGGAAATTACAGAGCAAATGGTTGCTTATGCTTGTGAGAAGGTACATGGAACTACTAAAATAAATTATCAAGGAACGGAAATAGATTTAACACCACCTTGGAGAAGACTTACAATGGTGGATGCAGTTAAAGAATATGCAGGAATAGATTTTGAGACTATTAAAACGGATGAAGAAGCTCAAGCTATTGCTAAAGAAAAGCATTTAGACTTTAAGAAAGAATTAAAAGATTGTACAAAAGCAGATGTATTAAATGCATTGTTTGAAGAGTTTGCGGAAGAACATTTAATACAGCCAACATTCCTATGTGATTATCCAGTAGAAATTTCACCACTTACTAAGAAAAAACGTGGAAATGATGAATTTACTGAGAGATTTGAAGGATTTATATATGGTAGGGAAGTATGTAATGCCTATTCAGAACTTAATGATCCAATAGTACAAAGAGAAAGATTTGAACAACAAGCAACAGAAAGAGAACTTGGTGATGATGAAGCTTATGTTATAGATGAAGAATTTATGAGCGCATTAGAAGTAGGTATGCCGCCAACTGGAGGATTAGGAATAGGTATAGATAGAATAGTTATGTTCTTAACTGATTCTACATCAATAAGAGACGTAATCTTATTCCCAACTATGAAACCATTACAATAATATAAAAATTAAGAGATATATTGTTTATGAAGACTTTATATCTCTTTTTTTATATAACAGATCTTTTTATTAATAACTATAACCATGCAGCTAGCTGAGTAGTGCTTTTAAATTGTAAATATAAATGACTAATAATATTTGTGTTTTAAATTTTTACAAGTATGATTTGTAAAGGAGAATAGTATGAAACGCAGTTCTAAAACAATTTTATGCTTAGTCGGACTAACTTTAATTCTTAAGGTGGGGTTGGAGTTTATTAGCAAAGAAGATCCAAAAGAAACTATTAGAAAGAATATCCTTTACCAAAGAGAATATAGAATTATTAAATCTACTCCTGTAGAAATTACAATACAAATTGATGAAAGTTATATGCCTAAAGATGATAAACTATTAAGTTACTTTAATGAGCCTATTGAAGTAAAAGAACTTGTTTATGAAGGAAATAATTCAGAAGTATACTTAGATAGAATACAGGGGGATGATAATAGTTTTTTAAGATTATATTTTAATAAAAAGCAAAACATAGAGAAAGATAGAGGAGAATTTTTATCTATAGGAACTGTTGAGTATGATATTAATAAAGATCGTAGTTTTATCTATGATCGGAATAAAAGCGTTAAGGTATATGATGGAGATGATAAGCTTGTAGAAAATAATGCACTGTGGCTTTCTAATATTCGTGAAAGTGAAGATTTCATAATATCTATAAAGAAGGATGTTTTAAATAAAGTAAAATATCCCCTTACTGTTAAAATTTTAAATTTCAATATTATTAATTATGAAGAAAATCATTAATAAATATAGGTTATCTGCTATGATAATATAAAAATAAAATAAAGTTTAAAAAAGTATAAATTTCTAAAAAAAGCTATTGCATTTATTTTCTATTTTTGATATAATAAAGATGTAGTCAATAATGATGATATTCCGCGATAGCTCAACGGTGGAGCACTCGGCTGTTAACCGATAGGTTGGAGGTTCGAATCCTCTTCGCGGAGCCATTTTTTATTTTTGATAAATGCAAGTAATACTTTATGGTATTACTTTTTTTATTGCGATAAATTTATAAAAAAGTAGAATTATATAAATCATAAAATATTAGAATTTAATCTATAATACGTAACTAATTTTAAATTATTAATTTTTGTAATAAATTTTTATTAGTTATTAAGAAATTGTTGAATAACTTTACAGGAGATAAAATATTTATCTTTTATAATAGAAGAAATGGTTATAAATTATAGAGTGTAAATAAAGTATATCTAATATTAATTTTTGAATAATTAATGCTTGACAATTCTGAATTTTTGTGATAGTATATACAAATATAATTTAATATTATACATTGATAAAGAGGAGTAACTTTAAGTACTTTATAAAGAGAGATGATGGATGGTGCAAATCATTAAAGACTTATAGTGAATGGAGCTTTTGAGTATATTTTAGTAGAGCTGAGCTATTGCTAATAAGGGTGGAACCGCGGAATATTATTTCGTCCCTTAACTAGTAATAGTTTTTTATTTTTATTAAAGTAAATTTACTTCAATTGTAGTGTTTATAAATAAAAAAACGGAGGTATTATTTTATGAAAGAAGTTACTATGGATAAAGTTGTTGGATTATGCAAGAATAGAGGATTTATATTTTCAGGTTCAGAGATCTATGGAGGACTTGCTAACTCTTGGGATTATGGTCCATTAGGAGTAGAATTTAAAAACAATGTTAAAAAAGCATGGTGGAAAAAATTTGTTCAAGAGAGTCCATATAATGTAGGACTTGATTGTGCTATACTTATGAATCCAGAAGTTTGGGTAGCATCAGGACACGTTGGAGGATTCTCAGATCCATTAATGGATTGTAAAGATTGTAAGGCTAGATTTAGAGCAGATAAATTAGTGGAAGATCATATGACTTCAGAAGGAGCAGAAGTTGCAGTTGCTGATGGATGGACTAATGAAGAGTATAAAGAGTATATTGAAAAGCATCAAATAGTTTGCCCTAAATGTGGAAAGAAAAACTTTACAGACATAAGAAAATTTAACCTTATGTTTAAAACATTTCAAGGAATAACTGATGATAGTAAATCAGAAATATACCTAAGACCAGAAACAGCTCAAGGTATATTCGTTAACTTTAAAAATGCGCAGAGAACTTCAAGAAAAAAAGTACCTTTTGGTATAGCTCAGATTGGTAAATCTTTTAGAAATGAGATTACACCAGGAAATTTTGTATTTAGAACTAGAGAATTTGAACAAATGGAACTAGAGTTTTTCTGTAAACCAGGAACAGACTTAGAATGGTTCGGATATTGGAAAGATTACTGTAAGAAATTCTTATTTGATCTAGGTATGAAAGAAGGGAATCTAAGATTTAGAGATCATGGTGAAGAGGAATTATCTTTCTATAGTAATGCAACTTGCGATATAGAATTTTTATTCCCGTTTGGTTGGGGTGAACTATGGGGCATAGCTGATAGAACAGACTACGACCTTAAAAAGCATATGGAGCATTCTGGAGAAGATTTATCTTACTTAGATCCAGTAACAAATGAAAAATATGTGCCATATTGTATTGAACCATCATTAGGCGCAGATAGAGTTGCTCTTGCATTCTTGGTAAATGCTTATGATGAAGAAGAGCTTGAAGGTGGCGATGTAAGAACTGTATTACATTTACATCCAGCACTAGCACCTTTTAAAGCAGCAGTATTACCGTTAAGCAAGAAATTAAGTGAAAAATCTTTAGAAGTTTATTCAATACTTGCTAAAAAGTTTAATGTGGACTATGATGAGGCAGGAAGTATAGGAAAAAGATATAGAAGAGAAGATGAAATAGGAACGCCTTTCTGTATAACAGTAGACTTTGATACTATGGAAGATAATACTGTAACAGTAAGAGATAGAGATACAATGGAGCAAATAAGACTTCATATAGATGAGCTTACTAAATATATAGAAGAAAAAATGGAATTTTAACAGTTTTAGGCACCTTCAAAAAAATAATAGACCAGTATGTTAGCCTGTTTTCCATCATACTGTGTTGTCAGAACCTACCCATAGCACCACTATGAGCAGAACCTAACGCCTTGTCTGATGTAAAACATACTAACATCTTTGGTTTATTATTTTATTTCAGATGCTCAAAACTTGAATGAAAAACTCTCTACAAGTCTAATATATTTGTAGGGAGTTTTTCTTTTGAAATTAATAGCAATAACTTATAGATAAAATTGTATTTTTTAGAATTTATTTAAAAAGCTTAAAAAAATAAATAAATATATTCTAAAAATACTCAATAATGTCGAAGGGGATTTTAAAGATAGAAAGGTTTTTGGGTAAAAAAATAACCGGATTGTCATCCGGTAAAAAATAGGGTTTAATCATGGGGATATGTTATGTGTTATGTTAAAACTTTGGGGAATCATCTTAACATATTCCTTACGGCACAATAGAAGTATATCATGTCGGAATATGTAAATCAATACTACAAAGATAAGTTTATAAATTAATTCAATTCGAACAATTTCGACAAAATTCTTGTTTTGATTATACCATATTCTACAGTAATTCAAATAACAAATAAAAAGTGTTATAATATACATATTATTAATGATAACAGTAAATGTTGGAGGATTAAAAATAGAATGAAAAGAGATTTTAATGATTTTAAAGAATATATATTGAATAAAAATGTAGCAGTAGTGGGTATAGGAGTCAGTAATATACCTCTTATAGAGTTTTTAGTTAAACTTGGAGCTAAGGTAACTGCTTTTGATAAGAAAAATAGAGACCAGTTTAAAGATATAGATAAGTATGAAAGACTAGGAATAAAATTTGAGTTAGGAGACAACTATCTAAATAATTTAAAAGGATTTGAAGTTATTTTTAAAACTCCATCTATGAGAATAGATAGTGAAGCTTTAGTTAGAGCTAGAAATGAAGGGGCTTATATAACAT
Source organism: Clostridium sp. UBA6640 (assembly GCF_002455975.1). Lineage (GTDB taxonomy): Bacteria > Bacillota > Clostridia > Clostridiales > Clostridiaceae > Clostridium_J. The sequence goes on along the minus strand of NZ_DKLM01000013.1, from coordinate 1,732 downwards.
CTGAAATGGAGGAGTTTGTAAGATATTGCCCTGCTAAGATTTATGGTATTACAGGAAGTGATGGTAAAACTACAACTACAACACTTGTATATAATATATTAAAAGAAGCAGGATATAACACTTGGGTAGGTGGAAATATAGGAACACCTCTTTTTACTAATATAGAAAAAATAAGAAAAGATGATAGAGTAGTATTAGAATTATCAAGCTTTCAACTTATGACAATGAAGGATTCTACAGATGTAGCAGTAATAACTAATTTATCCCCTAACCATTTAGATATGCATAAGGGTATGGATGAATATGTTGAAAGTAAGAAGAACATATACAAATATCAAGATGAAAACTCTCTATTAGTATTAAATGAAGATAATGATATAACTAACTCAATGGTAGGAGAGGCTAAAGGAAGAGTTTACACCTTTAGCAGAAAGAAAAAAGTAGAAAAAGGTGCATACTATGAAAATGAAAAGCTATATATTAGGGGTAAGGAAGTTTGTTATAAGAAAGATATAAAATTAAAAGGTATGCATAATGTTGAAAATTTATTAGCTGCGTTTTCTGCAACTTGTGATGAAGTAAATATTGAAGCTATGAAGAATGTAGCTATATCTTTTGGGGGAGTAGAACATAGAAGCGAATTTATAAGATCTATAAATGGAGTAGAGTTTTATAATGATTCTATAGCATCTAGTCCTACAAGAACATTAGCAAGTATTAAAGCTTTTGAAAAACCTGTTATATTAATAGCAGGAGGATATGATAAAAATCTACCATTTGAACCCTTAGCTTTTGAAGGATATCAATATATTAAATCATTAATATTACTAGGGGCAACAAAGTATAAAATAAAGGCAGTTTTTGATGAGTTAAAAGAAAAAGAAGGAATAGAAACTACAATATATATGGTTGATACTTTAGAAGAAGCAGTAGATAAGGCAAATGAAATTTCTGAAAAAGATGATATAGTAACATTATCTCCTGCTTGTGCTAGCTTTGATATGTTTGTAAATTTCGAAGTTAGAGGAAATAGATTTAAAGAAATAATTAATAATTTATAATTAGTGAAGCACTTGCTTGAGTATAATAAAATACTTAAGGCAGTATTTTATTTATAGATAAAAAAGCTAACTTATAAATAATAGCTATGTCATTAAATATTTTAGTTAACAACTTATAGGGTTCTTTAATGAAGATTTAACTTAATACATGAGTTTAATTTCTATAGTAGAATTTTTACAATGAATTAAAAATTAAGAATGAATAATAAAGAGTTACGATTAAAATTAGTTTAAAACAAAGTAATTCCTTGTGAATTATGAACTAAATAGTTTTAATTATAATACTAAAAAGTAGTAATTACTCATGATTTCCATTCCAGTTAGAAAAAAACAAAAAGAAACTTATCCTAGTGTATCTTTATGCAAAAAAATGAGGAAAAAAGAGTATTATTGAGAGTTTACAAAATAATTTTGGTAAAATAGCCAAAATAAAGTTTTGCTTTTTTTTATATCATGTTATTATGAATAAGTCGTCAGCGCCAAGTGCTAAAGCGACATACTAAGTTTTTAAATCAACATATTTAATAGGAGTTAAAGAAAATTAAGCTTCCTAGAAAACTTCAAAAAAAGTTTTAAAAAATATGTTGACAACAAGAAAACAAAGTGATAAGATAAAAAAGCAGTCGGGAAACGACAGCAAAATAGTAAGAATTTGGTCTTTGAAAATTAAA
>NZ_DKLM01000005.1 GCF_002455975.1 Clostridium sp. UBA6640 | reverse complement strand
AGGGTTCCCCTGGGGTGCAGTATAGTTCGGAACAATACTTATCTACTTAACTAGAACAATGGAGATATGTAATACAACTAAATATTAGTTAATGTATTACATATTGTGACATATCCTACTGCACCCCAGGGGTTTATGAAGAGAGCAGCTACAGAGTTGAGTTTTGTGACTACTTTTATTTTGTTTAAAATCTATAATTTTGTTATAAACCCCAGGGGTGGAAGTTAATGCTGCTGAATATAACTCCACCTCTGGGGAACAGTTTAATCAATGGAAAATTGACAACTCATATGTTGCAATATCTATAATTATTTTCTGGGAAATATTGTAATGTATTTTGGAAAATATTAATAAGTTTTAATATATTTATAGTGAAGCTGAAAAATAAACTAAAACTTCTCCTTTAAAGGAGAAATATCTATAATTATCAATTCTCAATTGATTGAAAGTGATAGTTTATAAATATTATAAAACAGTTTTTAATGGATAGGATTGGACTAAATCTTGATGACACTTATTGGATAATTAGATTCAAGTTGTTAAGAATGGCTTATTAAAAATAAGCATGGATATATAGGAAATAATAGCGATGTAGGAGCTTTCGTTATCATTGTAGGAGGGATAGAGGAGGAACTCAGTTTTATGGCGGTAGTAAGCTTGGAGGGCGCTATTAGGTCAATTGAAAATTGACTATAGACAATTGACAATTGCGGTTGAAATCAATTCTGCAAATTAATTTCTTTAAATAAAAGTAGCTCTGCAATTTTAAAAATAGATAAATTCAGAATGTTTATCATAAGGCAGTAGTATCTATAATTTTCCATTGTCGATTTTCAATTGTATAAGGGTTTTTCTGAGGTGCAGTACTTAGTTCAATGCACAATTCACGATTCACAGTGCACAATTGCGGTTGAAATTAATTCTAACAAATTAATTTCTTTAATTTATTTTTGTAGGGGAGAACAGTTTAATCAATTGAGAATTGACTATGGACAATTGACAAGTGTGGTTGAAATTAATTTTGTAAATTAATTTCTTTAAATAGATTTTTTAGTAAAAGTGAGTATATAGCTTGAAAAATAAATAAGTTTAAGACTTCTCTTACAAAAGAGAAGTATCTATAAATCTTTATTATTAATTATGAACTTTTAATTGCATAAGGAGTGTAGTATAGTTTGGAGCAAAGCTAGTGAACATTATGGAGATAAGTAATTCCACCTCTGGGGAGCAGTTTAATCAATGGAGAATTGAGAATGGAAAATTGACAATTGTGGTTGAAATTATTTTTTATAAAAATAATTTCCCTAATTTTTTGTAGGGAAGAACAGTGTTCTCCAGTTTTCATTGCATATAGGATATCATCAAATTATATAACAGCAACTAATATGAAAATTTTCAGATTAATTTATTCATATTAAATTTATATTAATACTTTAAATTTGTTTAAATTCTACGATTTTACTATGAACCACAGAGGCTTTATCAATACACAATTCACGATTCAAAATGCATAATTATGGTTGAAATTATTTTTTAAAATAGTTTCTTCAATTTTTGTAGGGGAGAATAGTGCTCTCTAGTTTTCATTGACCACCATTTGAATTTAGTCAATGTTCTGTCATTAGAGGAAGGAAGAGAAGTTTTAAAAGCAATAAGTGAGCTGTAAGAAATTTATCCTATTGTAGTGAGAAAGCATACCCTTGAAGGAGTAAATAAATATTCAGATTTGAAATTTAAATTATATAAATATGGGGATGCGCATTGGGAAATAATAGGGGGAAACAGCATAAATGAAGGGAAAAAGAAGAAGATATATATTTCTTATGTTCTACTTACATGGTGCTAGACTTTATGCTATTACAAAAAAATGATATCAATAATAATTGTACTTTCATATAAAATTGTTGAAAAATATACTAATATTTTTAAAGTACTACTTTTGAAAAAGTTATTGACCACTATGAGAAAAAGTATAATGTACGGTTTTATGTACCATAAAAATTCATGTTTATTTTATAATTTAATTTAAGACGATTAAAAAGTTGTGATTATTAGTCACAACTTTTTTACTATAAAGTTTTATCAAGTAGCTACGACATATAAGGTAGTATTTAGAGTAGCAAAATATAAGGATATGGAGTTGATAATAATGAGATTAAGTCATAATATGCCTTCCCTAAATATTTATAGGCAATATTCAAAACACTTAGTGAATCAAAGTACTGCATTAAATAGAATATCTTCTGGACTTAAGGTAGCTACAGCAAAGGATGATCCTAATAAAATGGCGCGAAGTGAGCAGCTCAAACTTCAAGTAAGAGGACTTCAGATGGCAGCTAAAAATACTCAAGATGCAGCAAGTATGCTTCAGGCTGCTGATGGTTCAGCACAAAATATAGGTGAAATTATAATAAGAATAAAGGAACTAGTAATAAGTGCTGGAGGAAGTCATACAGAGGATAGTTTGCAGTCTATTCAAGGAGAAATAAATCAACTTATTGAAGGAATAGATAATATAGCTAATTACAGTGAGTTTAATGGAGTGAAATTATTATCAGAGGAAGGAAGTAATATAAAAGATCCTGAGTCTTTAGAATTGTTGAGCGGTGGAAATGTAGGAGATATAACTAAAATCCCTAAATATGACTTAACATCTAAAGGTTTAGGGTTAGTAGATGATGATGATAATGATAATCGAAGAGTAACAATTGATGTTAAAGATATTAATAGTTCTATAGAAAAGATAAATAAAGCTTTAGATTCAACTACTATAGTAAGAAGTAAGTATGGAGCTATAACAAATAGACTAGAAAGTACTTTTTCAATTCTTAATGAAACTTCAGGAGAGATTGAAGGAGCAGAAGCTGAGCTCACAGGGGCTGATATAAGCTTAGAAATTATAGAGTACTCTAAACATAGCTTGCTTATTGAAAGCTCCTTAGCATTAATGATTCAAACCAATAAAATGCCTCAGGACATTTTGAAGCATTTACAAAATGTTAGAGGAAGATAAGAATACAATTGAAAATTGACGATTGACAATGGAGAATTTATGAAACTTCTCAGAAATATCTGAGAAGTTGACAATCTAAATACAAGGAAAAGTTATTAGTTAACTTTTCCTTAGGTTTATTATGAAAACAGACTGTTAAAATTCCTTGCTAATTGTGAATTGTTTGTAAAGAATTTTAACTTTATTTTTAAAAATAAAATAGAGTTAGGGAAAAAGATGACTAGCAATTTTTAGCCATCTTTTATTTTAGGCTAGTTTAGGTATTTGGATACAATGGGAAAACTTAATATATACT
>NZ_DKLM01000132.1 GCF_002455975.1 Clostridium sp. UBA6640 | reverse complement strand
CCTGTATATATAATGGAAAAAAGAAGGATTATTAGAATTAATATAAAAGTAATGATTGAAATAGATGAAACAAGAAAAGATAATAAAAATCCAATAGCTCCTACCATCACAATTAAAAGAAGTACTTTCTTTAATCTATGGACAGAAATTTTAGGGTCGTATCTTTTCTGTTCCTCACTATTCATTTGATTGTACCACTTAAACCATTTAGATGACTTTTCATCACTTACCATAGAATAAAATATATAAATCATTAAAGTCGCCAAGGTAATATTTAGAAGACTACCCTGAAATTTATCCATCTCTATACCTCCTATAAATTCCAATTTGAATAATACGGTATTTTTATAAATTATTCATTTTTTAGTTATAACTTTAAATAAGAATAGCATGTATTGAACTAGTGAAAGTTATGCTCATAAACTTTAGCTAATGCTTGTCTTCTGTAAGCTCTTATGCTAAATCCAACAGCTAAATAAAAAATTGAAGTAATAATGCCATTTATTGGTGAAATCAGAATTTCCTTTCCTGCTACTATACTAATATAACCTGAAATAACTAGAGGATTTATCAGCGAATCTTCTATCATATGAAGTATAACGCAAGGCCAAATCGACTTTGTAACCCTATAGATCTCAATAAACATCACCGACCAACATAACATTGTTATTATAGCAACAACAGCAAATACAGGCCGGCTACCTGGTAACACAGCTTGCATAACTGTATCCGATAAAAAGACCAAGTAATAAGGTAGATGCCATATACCCCAAACACAGCCAACAATGAGATATATCATCCAATCATTAAGATTTAATCTGACAAGTCGTGAGGTTAGAAACCCACGCCAAATTGTCTCCTCAAAGATATTTTTAATAAAATTAACTAACAACGTACTGCAAAACACCCAAACAAAAGATTTGAGATTAAGTGCTGACAAGTCAATCCATTTTGTCATAGATCCGATTATTAAAATGATTATTGTTACAATAGGGAAAATTAAAACAGAAGTCATGTACCATTTTATATTTCCTTTGAAATTAGGCATGAAACCAATATCTTTCCAATTTGCCTTTGAAAATAAAAAGATTGCAATTACAGCCAGCATAGGTAGTACCAACCATATCCCCATGCCAAGAGAATCCCCTTGGGGTTGATCGGTAAGTACATAATCCACAAGAACGCCTATCCACCCGCTAACAATAACAACAACAATAAATAAAACAATATTACGAATAGTTATTTTATCCATAAAAACCTCCTTATATAGTTAATATAAAGATTCTCTTTTACGCATTTTCCTGCTGTTGTAACTTAATTTATATTTTAACTATAATATGACTCTCCATCAAAATAGATTATTTCAGTGCTGTATTATTTATTCAACTTTTTTAATGCATATTGACTCACGATTATCTGGATCTATTTTTCCACTATCCTTAAAGCCTAATGAGCACCAAAATGATGCTCCACCAACTTTCTCTGGTGTTAGGTACATATATTCTGCGCCATGACTAAAAAAGGTTCTCTCTATATGCTTAAATATATCACTTCCATAACCTTGATTGTTTATAGATCAATATATACTATACCTTCACTTCCAATTTCATAGTTACTATATTTAAGTCCTTATATTTAAATTCTCTTGTAATCACCGCTAATTTAAACACCTCTTAGCTTCCTTTGCTATCCATAGTTTATTTCCTGATTCTGCTGCTTCCTTATATTTATTCTGTGCAGAATCAATATCTCCAGTGTTTTCATCTATTTTTGCTAAGCTATACAAAACACTTATTCTCACACGCTTTGTCATCTTTTCATTTAATAATTCTTGGAACTTTTCTCTACTTTCCTCATATCTATTTAAAAACAAAAATCTTTCTGCCACCAGCAATTTCATAGATAAAGTCATTCTTGGATTTACAGGCGGTAATAAAGGAATTTGAGTCTCAAATATTTCCTCCGCATGAGAAATTTCTCCAAGTTCATATAAGCAGCATAATAAATCTATCGTATATATGAGTAGCGTTCCATTTTTTGCCGACAAATGAGTTTTATCAATGGACATCAAGAGTTCCTTTGCCTCTTCAAACTCTCCCATGCTAATAAGTCCTACTGCCTTATCAATGTCCAAATAAATATTATATTTATCTTTTTTGCCTACAATAGCTCTTTGTTTTTCTATAGCTTCCAAAAATGCTTCTGGATCGCACTCTTCTTCTAGCAGATTGATTCTTTTTTTATTTCTCATATATGCAATAATTATATACCCAATCATTACAGTAATAAATGTAATAATTCCTGCTATAATAACATTCTTCGTTAACACTGATAATATAATCATCAATAAAAAAGTACAAACTATAAATCCTATACGGTTTACTAACATATTACATCTCCTTATCTTACAATGATTTACCAGATTAATCTTACCATGAATTTACATTAATCACAATAATAGAGGACATGCTTAAATAAACATATTCATTTGATACTAAATGAATATGTTTATTTCTATAAATACTATATTAAAATGTAATAAACCTATTCATTTCATATGAAAATGAATAGGTTAGTTTTACAAGCCAAATGACTTCTTTTACTCCATCTAAACTACTGGTTCTCTATTTTACTTTTTATTTCATCTATTATTGATTTTCTGTCTTCACCTATAATACTAATTAATTTTGATGGCATGAATCCATTTTTATAAATTCTATCTTCATTCTTTTCTATCATTTCAATAATTATTTGTTCAAACTTTTCATAAGAAATTAGTCCATCATTATATGTATCAACTAAATCCTTAATTCTATGCCCTAGTTCTTTAGGATTTTTATATACTGTTCTCATAATAGCTCCTTTATAAATCATAAATTTTAATATAATTATAATACATCCTCTGATGGATTATTGCAAAGGAAAAAATAACTTTTTGACTTAATCTAATGAATAAAAAAGGCCATGAGCCACCCTCATAGCCTTAAATCTCCCATCAATATTCCAGTAAATTTCCCTAGATTATACCTTACAGGGACTGCCATTTCTTCAGCCACTTGGATTACATATTCCTTTAAGTTTACTGTGAGTCTTTTATTATTTTCCTTCTCCATATAACTCTCCTACAAACTTGCTAACTACTAGCAGAGCATGCAGAAGTGTCTGAGAGTGTTACTTAATTAAAATAATTCATTAGCGTTTTCTTTTTATAAATATAGCTCCTAAAATACCTCCTCCTCCTACAATAGATCCTGATAAAATATTCTTCTTTCTTTTATCAGCTTTTCCCTTTTCATAATATTCATTGCATATATCAGATGCTATGGTAAGTTCTTCTGGTATACTATATTTCTTTGACTGATAGCCAAGTTCATAAAAGTATTTCTTCAGCTCCTCTAGCTTCTTGTTCCCTTTCTCTTGCCCTTTATTAAACCATTGAAGGTATTTTTCTTTTTCCAAACTCAAATTTTTATCTTCTTTTCCTGTAAATACCTTATTAAAGCCATATTGTATATAAGTATCCTCCAATACAGCTTGTCCCTTTTTATATCCTTCCATATATGCATTTTCGAAATCATTGTCTATATTATCTTCAAAAGCTAAAATTTCTTTGTCAGCTTTCCCATCTTCTTCACCTAAAAGAGCATAATCGTTTATTTTATTATCCTTATACTCTTTATACCCCTTTTCATATCCTTCATCGTAGGACTTTATTAACAATTCAATTTTATAATTATTAGATTTATTATCATTTTTACCATCTTTATAACCTTTATCATGTGCTTCAGCTATTTGGCTTTCTATTTGCTTTCTTCCCTTTTCATAGCCTAAATCATACTCTGACTTATATTCTTCAACATGCTCACCTGAATAAGAAGAACTGCTACTTTGCTTTTCATTATATCCATCATTATATCCATTTTCATAGCCAGTTTCCTTTATTTTCTCTTTACTGATTGTTTCTCTTTCAGGTGATGTGGTTAATGAGTTGGAATTACTCTCATATGGACATACACCATTACTATGTAAATGAGCATCATATCCATGATGATAATGATATGATCCAAGCCCTGAAGCATTTTTATTATCCCTATGTCCACCAGAAGAGTCTGTCCTTCCAGAATGAGCATATACACTATTAGTAACTATAGTAAAATTTAATATTACTGTGAATATCATCAACAATAATCTTTTGTGTTTTCGGTTTGACATATTTGCATTACCCCCAATGTTCTTTTTAAATATCTAACCTGTTCTATCAAACTTGTTATTTCTTCTTATTAATATATATTCTTACAATAATTCAAAATTCCTTCTAAAAATCCATAATATATGTATTTTTTACAATAAAATACTTTACCAAGGTCTACGTTTTGATAAATTTCATAAGCAAATTGAAGGGCAACAGTTTCATTCGCAGTGATAACTCTATTGTCAACAGCTACCTGTGCTGGGATATAAAATGCATCTCCCCTATATCTTTTTGTTTCTGAAGTAATTCTAGGCTGTCTCCTGTATGCTTTACATTGTCAAGTAATCCATGCTTGCATAAAAAAGTAGTTGCTCCGCAAATAGCAACTACAAGAATGTGTACTTCCATGAGCTTATTATAGTTGAAAAAATAAATCAGTTCTTTCACCTATTTTATTAAATCCGATTTTTTGATACATTTCCTTTGCAGTATCATCCTCATCAGTAACCAGATAAATAGTATGACAATTCTCTTTTATCGCTATATCGATTAGTGATTTAAGAATGGTTGTTCCATATCCTTTGCGCTGATATGTGGGGCTAACAGCAAAATCCTCGATTTTCGCAATCCCCTTATATATAAACAAATCGCAATTTCCAATTATATCTCCATTATGGTAACAAAGGTAAGAATTTACCCCTTTCTTAGAAACATATACTTTTCCACGTCTGTAACATCTCCTTGTACAAAAATCTTTTCCAAGATTTTTCTCATCATGTTGCAAGTCACAAAATAAAATTTCATCTACCATTTCTTGATTGATAACCTTCTTTATTATGCAACCAGATAAAGCATTTAGTCTTGGAAAATAAGAAATATCAAAGGAATAATACCCATTTGTTGATATTTCAGCATTGTATTTAATAGTAGACATCAAAGAGTTGTTGACATCAGAACTTAAAAGAATATTACAAAATTCACTTTTTTCGGATAGCCTCAGTGAAATTTCATCTTGTATAATACCTTTCAACTCACTTTCACTCATTGCTTTTTTTATATATGTATAATTGTGATAATACATGTCATTCAATTGATTATCACGAAATCTAATTATATTTTCATTTTCATAAAAATCTGAAAAGCATTTTGTGTATTCAAATTCACATTCTACAATTTTCCCATCTATTAGCATAATATATCCCCATTTCTTCTTTATATAATATAGGTAATCTTTATTGTATATAAAATTGCTATTACTAATAGATAATTAAGTACTCTATCTATAAATAATAGCAATATTATGAATACTATATTTAATACAATACTGAAAATAAAAGCTGCTTTATTTTTCATAGTAAATCTTCAATCTAAAATTTGCACAGTGCACATGATATTTAATATTCAATGCATTCAGCTTAATTTTCTTAACAAGATGTGATTATAAAAAGATATATTTCTATATTCATCTATGTCGCACACTTTCATTTCAATTTCAAACATTTTTTCTTGCCACATTGGCTCATACTTAATTTCATTATTTTGTTGCAAACCCAAAAATGTTCTAACTCCAAGAACCTTTTCAATATTAACGTCTAAATCTCCTATCCAATCTCTAACATCATTTACATTATAATAATCCACTTGTCCAAAATTCATAACCTTAGTTGCTTCCCCATTAAGTAGAGATATTGCTTCATCCACATTGTTTTCAAAAACAATTTTTTGTATGATTCTTCCTGTATGATTATGCTTTACTATAGATATTATCCCATTTGGTTTAAGAACTCGGCATAATTCTCTAAGTATTTCTTTTCGCTCTTTCGCATATTCAAAAACATTGTGGCATATTACAACATCAAAGGAATTATCATCTTGCTCTTTTAATTGCTCTATATCACCAATAATCTGTTTATAATTGTTGTCACACATTCTTATATCTATCATGCCAGCATCTGGTTCTATTGCTACAACATCATTATTCTTTGCTAAATGATTTGCAGTAATTCCTAATCCACTTCCAAAATCGAGAACTTTGCAATTAGTTACTTGTGATAGTTGTTCCCAAAGCAATCTATAATACAATACACTCCAAGGCTTTTTCATATTTTCTAAATATGTTTGTAAATCATTGATCATTATGTTCCTCCACTATATATAGAATATAACTCATCTTTCAATTAAATTATCCATCAATCACTTCAAAATTGTTGTTATGTGTTTGAAATTATTTCTACAATATCATTTCTACATTGATTTAAATACCAATTTGATATATCATCAATATCTATAGTTTTTTTAATTATCTCTAATTCACTTGAAATCACTTCTTCAATTACTTGTCCCTTAGGCGAAATCAGCATAGTAGGACATTGTTGATTCTCATTAGCGTTATTAGAACTAATTACAAACCTTTGATTTTCTGCCNNGCCCTGCTTATTAAATGGCTTCTCCAAACTGAAAGTTGATCTCCTGAAATAGCATTTGTTAAATATATAAATACTTGAGCATTATTTAAAGCTAATATCCTCCATTGTTCAGGATAACGTATTTCTCTACAAAGTTGTATTCCTAATTTTAAATTTTGATTATTAATCATTATGTTAAAGACCGGTAATTCATCACCTGCTTTAAAAACATTTCTTTCATGAGTTGCTAAATTTACCTTTTTATATATAAAATCATCATTGTTGTACGAATAAAAAATTGCAGCATTAAACCAATTTGAATCTTGATATATGCAAGAGCCAAAAATAATGTGTATTTTTCTTTTTATAGCTTCATTTTTTAATTGATTCATTGCGTAATTTAACATTTGTAAATCGATATATTTAAGAAAAGAAATATCATCACCATAACCAGATAGTGCCCCTTCTGGTAAAATAATTAAATCATCTTCATTTGCTTTATCTAATATCTGTTTTATATTGTTTAAATTTTCTTCAATATTAAATGTTATTGGAAACTGTCCAATAATTATGGATACTTTCATTTTAATTCTCCGCTATCTCTTGCTTTATTTTAATCAGCTCTATAAAATTGCTATAAACATAGTTTTTTTCTATGAAAATTAATTTATAACACTTCTTTTAATTTCAAAATTTCATCATTAAATTGATTTCCACAGCGTGCTAACTCTCCTAGTACACGTTCAATACCAACTTCAGTTTTATACCAATTTTCTTTTGATATAAGAATATTGCCTTGGTAATATGGTATAGGATGAATATAAAATTCTGTATCTGGAAAAGCCAATTGATAACACATAAGTGAACGTCTTGCATGAAAAGACTTACAACAAATAATAGCTTTTTTAATGTCCAAATTATTTTCATCTGCAACCCTACGTGAAAACATTGCATTTTCTTTTGTAAATGATGATGTATCTTCCCATATAATTGCTTCTTCTGAAACACCATTTATCATCATAACATCAGCTAAAAATTCACAATCTGTTTTATAGTCTTTGTTATATATTTCTTTTTTTGATTTTACACCATTAAATTTTCCTGTTTTAATACTCACTCCACCTGATGGCATTATAAAAGGTGCAAGCCCTTGTTTCCACAATTCAGCTGAATACTCTCCTAATTCAGGATGTGAGCCCCCTGGAATAAAAATAATATCTGCCTTTTCTATTTCATCTTGTAAAAATATAAAATCACTGATATCATCTATAATCTTCATTATTCTCCCCCTTATATATTATTTTTTTAATAAACATTTCTGCTAGTGAGCCATCATCAATTTCATATAGTTTACATGATGTAAAACCATTCTTTAATAATATTTTTTTAGATGCTATGTTATTAGGATCTATTATTGCTGTAGCTCGCTGTATACCCTTTGTTTCTTTAGCTTTATTTAATAATTTTTCTACAATTTCACTTCCATATCCCTTTCCCCAGCACTCAGGAAGCAATGAATATTCAACTTCAACCTCTGTAAAATTTTCATTTACTAAAAGTGCACCTAAACCTATAAAAGTGTTTGTAGAATTTTCAAATACTTTAAAGCCTCCAAAACTTTCCTCTTTTCTACCTTTCTCTAATAGTCCTTCATAACATTTTTTTGCTTCTTCCATTGAAAATATTCTTCCATAATTCATTACCATTACTTTTTCATTTGAAACTAATCTAAAGAAATATTGAAAGTCATCTTCTGAAAGAAACTTTTTAAAATATATTCTGCTTCCCAATTTTCTGCCCCCTAGAATATTTGTATAAGACTTTCTCTTCATCTGCTTTATATTCCCCATAACTGCCTCCACCTTTAACTTGCAATTATTTCTTTTAGTCTATAATAAAAATAATTATTTCGTCGCTTTATTTTATAACATGAACATCACTTTTTCAGACTTTTCAGTTTTTTTGCACTGCTATATTTCTATAATATATAATACATTCATATCACAAATCTATTAAATTTAGCGTAATACTTCATAAAACATATGCTGCTCATCCCTGAAATCTCTAATTCCAAGGCAGTTCATTCCAATTTTCTTCATAACGGTCATAGACCCAATATTTTTAGGATCAGCCATACCATATATTTTTGTTATAGTACTATTTTTAAAAGCAGTTTCTATAACAGCTTTTCCAATTTCAGTAGCATATCCTTTATTCCAAAAATCCACTCCTAATTGCCATTCTATTTCAGGTTGCTCTAACAAGTATGGATTTAAACCTGTTAGTCCTATAATTTTATTGCTTTCTTTTAATATAACCGCTCCATGAAAGTTATCTAATGATAAACTTTCTCTATTAATATTAAATTGGATATATCCTTCAGTTCTTTCTTTAGTCCAAACAGTGTCCCCAGTGTATGTATGAACCTGCTTGTCTGACATTAAATTATACAACTCGTCAGTATAATCTAATGACCAGGGTTTTATATATAAACGTTCCGTTTCAATTATAATTTCGCTCATATTATTTATCTCCAATACTAATTGAATTTAAATGATTTCTTTCATCAATTCTTCTAATCATTGAATAGCAATATGGCGTAAAGTATTTAAGCCAAAAATGTCTTCCTTCAATATTAGCAGATTCAAAATCTGTTGAACAACGTTTCAATCCCTTTTCAATAGCCCAATCAGTTGCTATATTTAATAGTCTTGACATTATATGCTGTCCTCTATATTCTGGTAATACATAAGCTCCATTTATCGCCATTGTATAACCATCATCTAATTCATCCATATTAACTTCAGTTGTATTTGTTTTTAAATAACCTATAATTTTGCTATTAATCTCTGCAATCCATAAGTTGTTACCCTCTATTTTAAGCCACTCTCTATATTCATCTATATAATTTTCACTAATATCATCATATAAATATATTGGTGATGATGAAAGATGCTTGTCTATTCCTTTAAAAAGATGTTCCATATTAATAAGGTCTGTTGCATCAGCCTTTCTTATCAATATGTTATTATCTATATTTGGTATAGCTATTTCTTCAATAGGACGTACAGCGTCAATAACCAACATACCAAATCCATTCATCACCCAAGAATCAATTACATTTTTATCATTAACATACAACATTGCAGCATGCGCATAACAACCTGAATTGACCCACAAATCAGAAGCTCTTCTGTAGAGTTCACTATATAAATACTCTTTATCATATCCATCAGCTATCCCATGAAGTGATGGTAATGATAATGCTCCTTTTGCTGTTCCTTTAAACTCATTAATACTAAATCCACTCATAAACCCAGCAACTTTACCAGATTCTATAGCTACAACGAAATTGCTGTTATCTACATATTCTTTAATTTCATTTATGTGTATTTCAATATTTTCATATTTATCAGATAAAATAGGTAATGCTACCCTCGCATTTTTATAATTAGTTGAAATAATAGTAGCTATCTCTTCAACATGAGAATCTTTTAAATAAGTATAGTGCATAACAATCTCCTTTTTAGGTGATAAATAATATAAAACTATACTCAATTCACATGGTTAAATGAATAGAGAAATCTATAAAATAATCACCTCATAATTTTTTTCTATATTTTTTTCTATATTTTTGTCTATCATAAAAATCTCCTCCTTTCTCAATATTAACCAACAATTAAATATTAACATTAATAGAATTTATAGTAAATGGATACTATTAATATATTTTCTCAAATTCTTTATAAGCATTTATTGCTTACTGATATCTTTCAGGCAATTTTTTATCGCTTTAATCAGTTTAAGCCATCATACAGAAAATCCTATTCTTAATTGATGTTGCCATATTAAAGATAAACTATTTTGTTTTGTCGCATATTCTTTCTTCTGTTTTATTATTTATGATGTC
The DNA here is from genome assembly GCF_002455975.1 of Clostridium sp. UBA6640. GTDB lineage: Bacteria > Bacillota > Clostridia > Clostridiales > Clostridiaceae > Clostridium_J. The sequence continues at coordinate 3,375 of NZ_DKLM01000132.1, read as the reverse complement.
GTAGGGGCGAACAGTGTTCACCAGCTTTCATTCACGTAAATAATATTTAAAAAATATTATTTAAATATCAACTGTCTGCCTAACATCTAATAACAGAAACAACTTTGGGTTTTCTGGAGAACACTGTTCTCCCCTACAGAAAGTACATTTTAAATACATATATATTCCGTATCTAATTATGTTAAACATTGCTATAATTGATGCTAAAGTGTTATCACAACGATGAAGTAACCAACTTGAAATAATAGATCCCTCTAATTGTTTTTCATTAATCCATCCCATTAATCAACCTGCCATACCAGTAATTAAAGTGACTATTATTGCCCCTAAACTTATGTCTATAGTACATTTTCTTTAACACTTCATTTTCCAGTAAAAAGATGTCTATATATTTTCAAAAATGGATTATTAGATTTAATACTGCTTGGTAAGCTATAGGGATACAAGCTCGAATTTTAACTTATTCATAAACCTTAAGAATATTTTCATGCAAGATAAAGCATTGATATTTAAGTGCTCACGAGCATGCATCACTATTTTAGGTTCCAAAATTTTAAATGTATAAGTTAAACTGTGATTTTGGAACCCTATATTCATATCATAAAATAAAAAATACCGCAAATTCACTTATGAATAATGCGGCGTCTCAATTTATATTTACTTTTCATATTGGTATTAATAAATCCTTATAATAATTTACTGTTCATTAAAACTACCTATTAAATATTTTTAGACATATTTATATCGGTAGCAATAAATCCTGTCTTTTCATATAATGATAAAGCCCCTTTGTTATGTGCAAATACATGTAGTGAAATTTTATTAATGCCAAGTTCTTTAGCTACGTCATCAAGAGATTTAAGTGCTTCAGCGCCATATCCCTTACTACGAAATTCTTTAAAAACAATGAAGTCATATATAAAGGCTTCTTTTCCAATGAATTTTTCATAACATTGAAACCATAGATATCCAATCTTTATCTGTTTATCAGCATCTATTATAGAAAAGAGATATTGATTTTCACTATAAATACCCTTTGGAAGTAACCTAGTAAAAGTTTCTTTAGATAGGTTTTCTGCTTCCTCTTCGCTCCAAGTACCTGCTTTAACTTTTTCAGTAGCATAATTCTTAGTAGCGTTATTAATGTAGTCGTCAAAATCGGATTCATTCATTTTTTCTAACCTAACCATATTCCCCTCCAATAACTTATAATCTATTTAATTAAATTAAAATAATAAACTACATCTTTACATAACTGATTTAACTCAATAGAGGAAATAATAATCTTGTAAACTAGAAAGCTCATAATGATTGTAACAAATGGTTGCAAAGATTTTTTATTGTTGTCTCTTTTATAGAATTGACTATCTCTTCGTAAATTTATAAAAATTTTTAAAATAAAAATTAAATATAGTAGAAATAAAAATAAGGAAAATCTTTTAAACTTAATCTCAATAACATTATCTCTAAAGCTCCTAAGTGCTTCCGTATTAAAATCATTTTCAATAATATTATTTTTAATGTTATTTTTAGATATCGCCACATTCCATTTTAAAATTCTTATACTGTTTTCATTTAAAATATCCATTTTCCAATAATACTTTCCACTTCTAGACTCTAGCACTTGGGAATTACTAAATATATAAAGCATAAAAACTACAAATATAATAGTAAATATTACAGAGTCAATTAAAATCTTTTTTTTAGTTTTACTACTCATAACCAGTCTCCATTAATATACTAAATACTATTTTTAGCTTACATTATCTAAATATCATCTATTTTTGCATCTTTATAATTTAATTTTATATAATTTTTTACCAAACTTCATGATGTATTATCTCTTCAAGTTTCTTTCGCGGACGAGCTTTTGGAGTTTCATTTGCATATCCAACAGTTATAACACCTACTACATACTTGTCAGATGGTATATTTAATATTGGTCTAATCTCTTTCTGAATAAACCACCCAACCCAACAGGTACCTAATCCTAAACTAGTAGCTTCAAGTAACATATGTTCTATAGAAATTGATGTATCTCTGATTATCTGCTTCAGTTCTATTTGCGGACTATCTTCATCTAGTACTATATCTATATCTTCTCCCATTCTAGAGCGTATGTCGGCAACACATACAATAAAAATTGGAGCAGAAAGCATCCATTTTTGATTATGAGATACTTCAGCTAATCTTTTTCTAGTAGATTCAAATTTTACCACAATAAAATGCCATGGCTGAGTATTGCTACCAGATGGTGCAAGTCTTGCACTGTCAAGTATCTGAATTACCTTTTCATCTTCAACAGACTTATCAATGTAATTTCTAATACTTCTACGATTTTCAATTTCTTTAATCATATTTTTAATTTCCTCCATTAAAATATAATATTAAAAATTCCTTCATTTTTAATATATTCTCTAGCGAATACTTTTCGCCTTCTTTTTATAAAAAGCTTAATCAACTACTTTTATATATCTATACTCATTAAGCTTTTTACCAATATATATTTCTTTTACAGTACCATCATGATGAAATCCTATTTTCTCATAAAACCTTCTTGCATTTACATTGCCTTCAAGAACCCAAAGAGTAATGTGTTTATAATTTCTATTTATCAATTCATTCATGCCATGAGTTATTAGCTTAGTCCCTATACCTTGATTCCAATATTGAGGCAATAAATACATTGCAACTATTTCTCCACAAAAATCATCTTTATCTTCATCTCTGCATTTTCCAATGCACATAAATCCGACTGCCTTTTCTTCCTCTTCAAAGATTAAGATATTTTCTTCTAAAGCTTCTGATAATATTTTTTCAAAAGATATTTTTCTCTTTTCAGAAGTTATGTTATTTAATATTTCATCAGGTACTATATCTTTATATGCTGTTTTCCAAGATTTTGAATGAATATCTCCTAATACTTTAGCATCATCAATGTTTGCATATCTAATTTTATACATAAATACCTCCAATTAATTATATATCCTCAGTGCTCAATTTATTAAAGATTACAGTCAATGAAACCATGAATAATTTTCATAATAATCTCTGTTTCATATATTATCTAAGCTATTATAAAAAGGAGAATAATGTCTAACTATTCTCCTGTCATTACTTTAATTAAAAATTAAATTTAACAATAACTTTACTATATTTCTTCGAAAATAATTGTTCTTACCTTAGACGCTCTCTTAAAAAAATTCTCATCAGGAACATTCGTTATCATTATGATTTGAACCTCTTCCTCTAGGAAAACTTCATTAGATGAAAGGAATCCAGGTATTATCCCACTATGGTCTACCCTTTCTCTAACTCTGCCTCCAAGTTCTTCAGAAATTAAATGTACTCCATATCCATAATAATCATTTTCTT